>DGQJ01000322.1 GCA_002389705.1 Bacteroidales bacterium UBA4417 | reverse complement strand
CTTGCGTCATACTATATCCTGGCACTTGAACTGTCGCCGACCAATACCATAGAGTACAACAAGGGATCAGCCTTTCACAGCACTGTTGGTGTCGAAAACAAATGGGTAAAACTAAATGCTGGGTGGTTCCATGGCAATAAATTCTTTGCCCCTATGGGCGATTACCTGTTTCAATCCATTTCGGAACTCGATAGTACTTACACCTGCGACACCCGCGACCTGGTGACATCAAAATTCCTGTTCAGCCAGCAGATTATCAAGGGTGTAAATATGGGAGCACGATTCGAAGCCTATTACGACCTGCAGCGCCATTCGCTCGATTACAGTTATGGACTGAATATCAGTGTAAATGCAAGTTTTTTTGAGAAAAAAGTCAAATACAAAACCTTCTGAGCAGACATCAGTTTTCTGAACCGTAATTTTACAGATAACGAATCAATAGTTACAACAGCATTTACTCATCAGTTTCCTGGATTATTAGTGACAAATGACATACCAACAAACGCTTAATTATCTTTTCAGCCGGTTACCTATGTTTCACCGCATTGGTGCTGCTGCATACAAGGCTGATCTGGACAACACCATCGCTTTGTGCCAGATGCTTGGAAATCCTGAAAAGGAATTTAAAAGTGTACATATTGCAGGCACCAATGGCAAAGGATCAACCTCCCATTTCATAGCATCCGTATTGCAGCAGCAAGGTTATAAAACCGGGCTTTTCACTTCGCCACACCTTAAGGACTTCCGCGAACGCATCAAGGTAAATGGCCGGATGATCAGCAAAAGCGAAGTAACCGCATTTGTGAGCCGACACCACAAAGAATTCGATACCATACAACCATCCTTTTTCGAATGGACTTTTGCCCTGGCTGCATGGTATTTTGCAAAACAAAAAGTTGATATCGCTGTAATCGAAACCGGGATGGGTGGGAGGCTCGATTCGACAAATGTTATTACACCGCTCGTAAGCATCATTACAAACATCGGTTTCGACCATACCCAGTTTCTGGGCGCTACCTTGCCTGAAATTGCCGCCGAAAAAGCAGGTATTATAAAACCGGGAATACCGGTGGTAATTGGTGAAACCCATGCCGATACAGCAGCCATTTTCACCACCAAAAGCCAGCAATCCGACTCAGAGATTGCGTTTGCTGATCAGCAGTTTAAATGCGTTTCCACAGGTTATACCCGGCACAGCCCACCGTTGCTAAAGGCTGAATTTCATTCGGAAAGCAAGAATCGATATCAGTTAATTTCGGCTTTATCAGGCAAATACCAGCTGAAAAACCTCGGTACCGTATTATGCGCCCTGGAAGTACTCAGTAAGCAGGGAATAAAAATACAATCCGAAAATATTACCGCCGGCATCCGCAACTTAGTAAAAAACACCGGGCTGAAAGGCCGCTGGCAAACCTTGTCGCGTAACCCACTTACCATAGCCGACATCGGCCATAATCCCGATGGTATTCGCGAAGTGCTTGACCAGATTAAAATTACCCCACACGAAAAATTGCATTTTGTGATTGGCGTGGTAAACGATAAAGATGTGCAAACCATGTTGGGGAAACTTCCCAGGCAGGCAACCTACTATTTCTGCAAGGCCGACATACCACGTGGACTTGATGCTTCGATACTCGCTCAGCAGGCAGCCGGGTTTTCGTTACAAGGCGAAGTGTATAACAGTGTTAAGGAAGCACTGGCCGCCGCCCGTTCAGCCGCTGCTGCCAACGACCTGGTAATGGTAGGTGGGAGTGCTTTTGTGGTGGCAGAAGTTGTATAAAGAGTCACTGCCTTGATCGTAATTTGTTAAATCATTAAATCCGAAAAAATATGAATAAGCGGGGAAAGAGCACAATAACATGCCTTTTTTATGCTGCCATTACAGTAATTGTACTAAGCAGCTGTTCGGGCCCAGGCAAATTGTTTATATCCGAAGATCTCACAAAGGAGAACCTGTTTTCAACCAATATCGAAGGCCCTGCATTCGATAAAAACGGGCAGCTCTATGTGGTAAACTACCTGCACGACGGCACTATTGGAATGGTTGCACCCGACGGCACCTGTTCCATGTTTGTGGAACTTCCGACCGGAAGCATAGCAAACTGCATTTTGTTCGACCGCAACGACAATATGTACTTGCCGGATTTTACCGGGCATAATGTGCTTTATGTTGATAAACAAACCAAAAAGGTGAGTGTATTCTGTCATGAGCCTCGTATGTACTCGCCCAACGACCTGTGTATGAACCGCCAGGGGCAGATTTTTGCCAGCGACCCCGACTGGGGTAAAAGTATCGGGCAGTTGTGGCGGATTGATCCTGACGGTAAACCTGTTTTGCTCGAAACAAATATGGGCACTACCAATGGCATTGAACTGAGCCCCGACGAAAAAACACTTTACGTAAACGAAAGCATTCAACTTAATGTGTGGAAATACGATGTTGACGATAAAGGGAATCTATCTAATAAGACACTATTCTATAAATTCACCGATTTTGGCCTCGACGGCATGAAATGCGATAAAAAAGGAAACCTTTACATCACGCGATGGGGCAAAGGAACCATTGTAGTAGTATCGCCGCAAGGAAAATTTATCCGCGAAATACCGCTGAAAGGGAAAAGCTGCAGCAACCTGGTGTTCGGAGGAAAAAAAGGACGTACTATGTTTATCACCCTTCAGGACCGGAAATGCATGGAAAAAGTGGAAAGTGATATCCCCGGTAAAAAGTACTGATCATCCTTGCCTGTAATTGGCAACCGTATATCAGACTATGGTTGTAACCAGGAAACTCAAATGTATTAACAAATCCGCTTCATCAAAATCATACCGTGAGCCACTATTCAATGATAGGCGCGGGCATCGTCATTTTCGCCCTGCTTTCGTACAGTATATCCATTATTACCGAACAGCGTACACGCCAGGTTAGCCCGTTTGTACTCAGGTTTCTGACAATCGGAATTGTACTCGATATCACTGCTACTACTTTCATGATCATCGGGTCAAAAAGCGGCGCATTTACCTTGCATGGAATACTCGGGTATTCATCCCTGGCGGCTATGCTGATTGATACCATACTCATATGGCGATTCCACCGCGGAAGTACACCCGGGGCTGTGGTCCCTATGAAACTACATATTTATTCGCGGCTGGCGTATGGATGGTGGGTTGTCGCCTTTATAACAGGCCTTCTGCTGGTAGTGCTCCGATAAACTGCAGTTTAGCCATTGGATTGAAACACACAGGATTTCATCCACCCGAAATAAGGTGAAGCACCATAACATCGTCGCCTTCGTGTATCAACGCTGAATCATACTCATTTTTCCGGATGAGCTTATTATTAACTTTTATGACCAGCATTTTGAAAGTAAAGTTTTTTACCTTCAATAGTTCGCTGATCGTAANNTTAAGAATGAATCTGGTGTTCGTTAACGCCCAGCAATATTTCCAATACGGCATTGGCCTGCATATGAGCAACTATGCCCACCCTGGGCGATAAGGGTGGATTTTCATCAGCAATTGCATTCACCTCGTCCCCGCATATAATCAGTTTATCCGATTGCCGCGAACGTATCAGGTTATTATCGCCCCAGCCAGCCATGCCTACACCCATAACCAGGTGTTTATCGGGCAAAAAGTTATGAACGGCATCCAATATCATGTACTTCATTTCGGCCTTATCAAAGGCTTCAACTATTACATCACACTTCGAAAATATTTCAATGATATCGCTTTGGCAGAGCCTGATATCAAAAGTATTAACACGTACTTCGGGATTTATCCTGAATAGATTTTGCTTAAGTGCAGCAACTTTCAGCATCCCGATCTGGTCGTAAAAATAAAATTGCCTGTTCAGGTTTCCTTCCTGCACCAGGTCGAAATCAGCAAGTATTAACCTTCCTATCCCAACCCTTGCCAGCGCTGCCGCACAATTTGAGCCTAAGCCTCCACACCCGGCAATACCCACGGTTTTTGTCTTTAAAACTTTTTTGATTTCTTCGAAAGTCATAGCTACAAACTTATACAAAAACTCAATATAAAGGCAAGTTTGAGTTATAAAACAAGGTTCAGAGTACAAATTTCGTCAAAAAAAATACCCCCTGTATCACAGAAGGTATTTTATTATTTGAAGTGTATTACAAAAACTACAGCTTGCTGTAAATTTCGGGCAGCCTGCGCAGGATTGCCAGTTCTTTCCAACGGGTACGGGCCTCAACTGCCGGAATACCAAAGTAAGTTCCGCCAGGAGCCAATGATTTGTCAACGGCTGAGGTAGCCAGTATTACTGCACCTTTACCGATTACCAGGTCCTTGTTAATGGCTACTTTGGCCCAGATAATAACATCGTCCTCAATACGGGTAACGCCGGCAATAGCGGTATGTGCGCCTATTAAACAATGAGCGCCGATAATGGTATCGTGACCTACCTGAACATGGTTATCGAACTTGGTTCCTTTCCCGATGAAGGTATCGCCCGATACGCCTTTATCGATGGTACAAAGGGCACCGATTTCAACATTGTCGCTGATCACAACGTTACCACACGATTCGAGTTTGCGGTACCCGGCAGGCTTGCGCTGAAAGTAGTATGCATCAGCACCCAGCACGCTGTTGGCATGAATCACCACATTATCACCAATTACCACATGATCATAAATACTCACATTAGAGTGAATGATGCAGTTTTTACCAATCTTAACATGGTTCCCCACAAATGCTCCGGGCTGTATAACGGTTCCCTCACCGATAATAGCTGTGGGGCTAACGGCTGCGGATGACGGCACAAACGGGGTATACCTGCGTACCAGCGAAATATATGCGGCAAACGGATCGTCGTGAAAAAGCAGGGCTTTCCCTTCCGGGCATTCAACCTGCTGATTGATTAAAACTATGCTGGCTTTTGAAGTAAGCGCTTTGTTATAATATTTCGGGTGGTCAACAAAAGTGAGATCACCAGGTGAAACCATGTGAATTTCATTGATTCCTAAAACAGGGAACATGGGATCGCCGCTGAAAGTTGCACCGATAAAACCGGCAACTTCCTGGAGTGTAATCGGGGTTGGAAATTTCATAGATGGATAAGGCTGTGAGAATAAGTTGAATGAGTTTGAAAAGTAAGCCGTACAGCCTTATTTTACCCTTTCGAAATATGAACCATTGCGGGTATCGATACGAACCATGGTACCTTCTTCAATAAACAGAGGAACCTGAACGATAGCACCGGTTTCGAGGGTAGCTTTTTTGAGCGTGTTCGAGGCAGTATCGCCCCTGAAACCTGGCTCTGTATAGGTAACCATTAACTCAACAAAAGCCGGTAATTCACAGGTAAGCGGTGTTTCGGTATCGGCATGCACCATAATTTCGACACCCTGTCCTTCCTTCATAAATTCATGGTTATCAACCATTTCTTCTTCAATCGATATCTGGTCGAAGGTTTCGTTATTCATAAAATTGTAGCCATTGTCGTCCTTGTAAAGAAACTGATATGCACGGCGTTCAACACGAGCAATATCAATAGGAGCACCAGCTGTAAAAGTATTCGGAATAACTTTCCCTGTCTTGAGGTTTTTAAGTTTTGTACGGACAAAAGCAGGGCCTTTGCCGGGTTTTACATGTTGGAACTCAACAATTTTATAGAGTTCGTTATTGAATTCGATGCATAGTCCATTGCGGAATTCAGCCGTTGTTGCCATAATCTGGTGTTAAAATGTATTATGAGATTGTTTAAAAATGGGTGCAAAAGTACACATTTTCCTGATAATGTTATCATTTACATGTAACGAAACCGGAAATTTTGATTCTGCCCCTGGCTACACCTGCCTGAATTGCAGCTGCGATTATTTCAGCCTATGAACGGCCGTTCTTTTTGTAATCGTCTATTACAATTGTGCTTGTACAAAAGTCGTATTCGTCAGCTTGCGAATTGGAACAAACAATAATAATCCGGTCGGCCCGGTTTTCAAAAACTAGGTTGCGATACCATTCAATAGCCTTTCTGTCGAGGTTTGCAGCGGGTTCGTCGAGCAGCACTACCTCCGACTCGGTTAATAGCGCTATGGCAAGACGAACTCTTTGTTTCATCCCCGAAGAAAAATATTTGATCGGTTTATTCCGGTTACGGATCAGGCCGGTGATTTCCATCACGGCATTTACATCTAGCTGACGGCGGAACTTACGGAACCGGCTGTGGAAGGTAAGCATTTCCTCCAGGGTAAACTCTTCAATTAATTCGAGGTATGGACCGCTATAGGTAACATGACGGAAAAAATCCTCTACAGGAATTTCGATATTGTTATGCGAATAAGTAATATTACCGGCCGAAGGATGCAGGTGGCCTGAAATAATCTGAAGCAATGTTGATTTCCCTGAACCGTTTGAGCCTAAGATAGCGTAGGCATTATCCTGCTCAAATTCAAAATCCACATCCCTGAAAATCCATTCGTAATTAAATTTCCGGCTTATTTTGCTAAGGCTAATGTGCATGGATGCAATTATTCAGGGTTGGCGTTTGGAGGTTTAAACAGTGTAAACAATTTGTTTTAATAAAAAGCACAATAACAGCAAACAGCTGACTTGTCTGTAAAAAATGAATCAGGGAGAGCCAAATGCATCTCCCCGGATTACTGATAGTTTATTCTCTTGATTTGGAGTATCCTTTCATGATACCACGGGTTGAGCGGTTAATGAACGAAAGAATTTCGTCACGTTCAACTGTTGGGTGCATGGTAGTTTCAACAATTTCGACAGCCCGGCTCACATTATAACCGCTCAGGAAAATGATGCGGTAAATATCCTGTATTTCATTTATTTTTTCGTTCGAAAATCCTCTGCGGCGAAGCCCTACCGAGTTAATCCCTACATACGAAACCGGTTCGCGGGCTGCCTTGGTATAAGGTGGCACGTCCTTGCGGATGAGCGAGCCACCCGAAATCATGGTGTGCTGACCAATGGTAACAAACTGGTGAACTGCCGACAGCCCGCCGATAATCGCGTAGTCCTCTACTGTAATATGCCCGGCCAGGGCAACAGCATTGGCCAGAATGCAGTTGTTACCAACAATACAGTCGTGGGCAATATGCGCATAAGCCATAATCAGGCAATTGTTACCGATCACAGTTTCCATATTAGCCTTGGTACCTCTATTTACGGTAACAAATTCGCGGATAGTGGTATTGTCGCCGATTTTAACAATTGATTCCTCACCGGCATATTTGAGATCCTGTGGAACAGCTGAAATAACGGCTCCCGGGAAAATCCGGCAGTTTTTGCCAATGCGGGCACCTTCCATAATGGTAACGCTCGACCCTATCCAGGTGCCTTCGCCTATCTCCACATTTTTTTCGATGTTCACGAAGGGTTCAATTACCACATTTTTGGCAACATTGGCCTGCGGATGAACATATGCTAAAGGTTGATTCATTGTATTTTAGTAAATTACAGTGTTCACGTATTTCGAAAGGATAAACGCTGCTGTTAACCGGAATATGATTTAGCCTGCAGGTTTTAAAAACAGAAGTACAGGTTTTGAAACGCTATTTCTTCTTAACAATCTGAGCCATCAATTCGGCCTCGGTAACAATTTTATCACCTACCCAGGCAGTTCCGCGCATGTGGCAAATACCACGGCGTACCGGCGAAATCATTTCGAGCACAAATACCAGTGTATCGCCAGGCACCACACGCTGCCTGAATTTCACAGACTCCATTTTCAGGAAATATGTGATATAATTTTCAGGATCAGGAAGTGAGTGCAAAACAAAAATACCACCGGTTTGCGCCATTGCTTCAACCTGCAGTACACCTGGCATCACAGGTTCGTTGGGGAAGTGACCCACGAAAAATGACTCATTCATGGTCACGTTTTTCACCCCGGTAACTTTTTTATCACTCACTTCCATGATCTTATCGATCAAAAGGAACGGCGGGCGATGGGGTAAAATCCGTTTGATGTCGTTGATGTCGTATACCGGCTTTTTATTCAGGTCAATTTTAGGTCCTTTGGGCGCATTCTTAATGTGCTCACGGATCAATTTGGCAAAGTTAGTATTTACCAGGTGCCCCGGACGGGTAGCAATAACGTGGCCTTTCAAAGGCATACCTACCAGTGCCAGGTCGCCGATTACATCCAGCAGTTTATGGCGTGCCGGCTCGTTATGGAAACGGAGTTCGAGGTTATTCAGAATACCTTCTTTGAGTACTGTAATTTTGGGTTTATTGAAATGCTTGGCCAGGCTGTCGAGTTCGGCTTCGCTCAGCAGTCGTTCAACAAATACAATGGCGTTGCTTACATCCCCGCCTTTAATGAGGTTGTTGTTGATAAGAAATTCGAGGTCGTGAAGGAAAACAAAAGTGCGGCAGTCCGAAATTTCTTTCCTGAAATCGTCGATGTCGGAAATGGATGCATATTGGGTTCCCAGGATACGGGTTTCGAAATCAATCATTACCGAAAGCCTGTAATTATCGTCGGGCACCAGCACCATTTCGCTTTTGCGCGTAGCATCGGTGAGGGTGAGTGTATTGCGGAATTCGAAGTATTCGCGGGCAGCATCCAGCTCAACAATACCGGCAGCATCGAGTGCAGCCACAAAAAAACGTGCGCTGCCATCCATGATGGGCATTTCTTCGTTGTCAACTTCTACGAGTATGTTATCAATTCCCAGTCCGGCAACCGAAGCCATCACATGCTCAACTGTAACCAGTCGAACGCCCTGGTACTCAAGCGTTGTGCCCCGCGAGGTATCAACCACAAAATCGGCAATAGCATCAATAACTGGTTTATCATCGAGGTCGGTGCGGCAGAATTTGATGCCATGATCGGCCGGAGCTGGTTTAAATGTAAGCGTAACCTGTTTTCCTGTATGTAATCCCGATCCCTGTATGGTAACCGGTTCTTTTATTGTACGTTGCTTATCAAACATATTTTAATATTAGTGAGCTTTTACTAGTTTACGGTCTTATGATCGGTAATTCTTTCGGACTGTAATTGTTTAATGGTTTTTTCGAGGTCACCGATCCGGGCATAAAGTTTATCGAGGTTGTTGAAAATGGCTATGATCCTTCTAAACCTGCTGATTTCAATCACTGGCGAACCTAACAGAACACTGCCCGGTTTGTTCACATTTCCGGCAAGACCGGCCTGTGCCCCAATTTTAACATCGTCAGCAATAACAATATGACCGGCAAAACCAACCTGGCCTCCGATCATACAGTTTTTACCCAGTTTACTCGAACCGGCAATACCGGTTTGGGCAGCAATAACGGTATTCTCACCAATTTCAACATTGTGGCCTACCTGTATCAGGTTGTCGAGTTTAACACCACGGCGTATAATGGTTGAACCGAGTGTAGCCCTGTCTATGGTAGTATTGGCGCCAATTTCTACATTGTCTTCAATAACCACGTTTCCGATCTGGGCTACTTTTTTATAGTTGTTGTCACTCTGGGGTGCAAATCCAAAACCATCGGCACCTATTACCGAACCACCGTGTATGGTACACTGGCTACCGATAATGCAATCGTAATAAATAATTACACCAGGGTAAAGTGTTGTGCCTGAACCTATTTTAACATTTTCGCCCAGGTAACAGTTGGGGAAAATTTTAACATCATCCCCAATTACCACGTTATCGTTTATAACCACAAAATCGCCTACATACGCATTGCTGCCTATTTTTGCGGTTTTGGCAATTGAGGATAAGGATGAAGTCCCGGTTTTACCTTTGCGCATGTTGTCGTACATGGCCAGCAGGTTTGCAAATGCTGAGTAAGGATCATCAACACGGATCAGTGTACACGTTAAATCCTGTTCAGCCACGAAATCGCTCTGAACCAGTACAATCGAAGATTGTGTTGAATAAATAAAAGGATAGTATTTGGGATTTGCCAGAAAACTGAGTGCTTCAGGCTCGCCATCTTCGATCCTTGCTAAGCGGTTCACTTTTACGTCAGGGTTTCCGTCGATAGTGCCACCTACAAGGCCGGCGATGTCTTTTGCAGTAAATTCCATCAGGATCAGATATGTTAATTTCCGCTTGGTTTAAAAAGTTTGCAAATATAGGTATTATTATTAACATGAACTTCACATGTTTATAACAACTATTTAACATGTATTGTTAAACATCAGCCCATTTGGGGAAGTAGGTAAAATACTTTGAAACGGTTTTATTGTAAATGGCAATATTGAGTTGTTCAGATAAGCCTGAAATATCGAAACGTTCCCCGTTTTTATCCACCATGGTGATGCGATCCTTGGTAGGATCGTATGCGCTGTTCGATATCTCTCCCTGCCCCATAAAGTAGGAGTAGTCGGTGCCGGTTAACTGCAGTTTCGAAACTATTTTGCTGCGGATGGCTTCCAGTTCTTCATCATCGAAAGGTTCGGTTGTGATTACCACCCTGAAAAGCCTCCTGTTGAGCAGGGATTCGCACAAAAAACTCAACACCGGATCGCTATGCCGGCACCAGTCCTTGAGCGCACTGAAAAGATCGTAATCGTCGAGCGCAGCAAAGGTAGCCAGGCTGTAAGCCGACGACAGAAACTCCTCTTTCCCGATTTGCCGGTACAGGAAAAATTTTAATGCCTCAGGAGCAGGCAGATCCGTTCCGCTTAAAGCCAGTGCCCTTGCCCTGTTGAGGATGCTGATGAGCATATATTCAACCGCCAGCACAGTTTTGTGGAAGTACACCTGCCAATACATGAGCCTTCGGGCCACAATAAACTTTTCGATGGAATAGATCCCTTTCAGTTCAACTGCCAGTTCATCATCATCAACCGTCAGCATTTTTAAAAGCCGGTCGGTACTGATTACACCTTCGCTAACCCCGGTATAAAAACTGTCGCGCATCAGGTAATCAATCCTGTCGACATCCAACTGCCCCGATACCAGCTGGTGAAGAAACTTTCTGGGATATTTGTTTTCGAAAATGGCAATGGCGGTATCGAGTTTATTGCCAAATTCGGCATTCAGATGCCGCATGAACATAAGCGTAATTTCCTCGTGCGAAATACCTTCGGCAATATGATGTTCGAGCGCATGCGAAAACGGCCCGTGCCCCATATCATGCAGCAATATTGCCAGCGTGGCACCCTGCGCTTCGGCATTTGAAATTTCAAAACCCTTCGACCGCAAGGTATCAATAGCTTGCCCCATAAGATACATGGCGCCGAGTGCATGATGAAACCGGGTATGCAACGCCCCGGGATATACCATGGAGGCCAGTCCCAGTTGCTGAATACGTCGCAAACGTTGAAAATAAGGATGTTCAATAACATCAAAAACCAACTTATCCGCAATAGTGATAAACCCATAAAGCGGGTCGTTGATAATTTTTCGTTTGAATGCCGGGGCCGGTGACACGCTATTTTGTTAAATTTGTATAAAAGTCAGTCGAATTCAGGGTTTGAACACAATAAAACCGGATGAGGCTGCATTAGTAAAGCTGAACAAAAAGCAATAAGCTATCGGGATTCAGGCATTCACCACACAGGTGTGCAAAGATAACAATTGCTCAAACCAGTTGTTTATTTATAACCTATAATTGATTAAACATGGAAAACGGAGTAATATTGTGGGCCGACGACGAAATCGATCTTTTGAAACCTCATATTATGTTTCTAAAAGATAAAGGATACAAAGTGCTTACCACCAACAACGGTGATGAGGCTATTGATGTGCTGAAGGCGCAATCGGTCGATATTGTTTTCCTCGACGAAAATATGCCTGGTCTTTCAGGTATTGAAACGCTTTCGATCATAAAAGCCAGTTACCCGAACTTGCCGGTGGTAATGATTACCAAAAGCGAAGAAGAGCACATCATGGAAAACGCCATCGGTTCAAGTATTTCGGACTACCTCATTAAACCGGTTAACCCGAACCAGATCCTGCTGAGCGTAAAAAAGAACCTGGAAAACAAACGCCTGGTAAGCGAAAAAACCACTTTTGCCTACCAGCAGCAGTTTCGCAGTATTGGAATGGAGATCAGCAACCGGCTCGATTTCACCGAATGGACCGAAGTGTATAAAAAACTGGTTTACTGGGAACTGGAACTTGAAAAAGCACAGGACCCCGGAATTTTAGAAGTTATGCGTTCGCAAAAGGACGAAGCCAACCAGGTTTTCTGCAAATACATTGAACGCAATTACCTCGACTGGCTAAATGGGCGCAGCGCCGAAAAACCGGTTCAATCGCACACCCTGTTACGTGAAAAAGTTTTCCCGCTTCTGAAAGAAAACAACTCGCTGTTCCTGATCCTGATTGATAACCTGAGGTACGATCAATGGAAAATACTGCAGCCCATTTTCGAAGAATACTACCGTGTTGAAACCGACGAATTGTATTACAGCATATTGCCCTCAACAACGCAGTATGCCCGCAACGCACTGTTTTCGGGCCTGATGCCGACTGAAATTGCAAAAAAATATCCCAAATACTGGGTTGATGAAGATGAGGAAGGCAGCAAAAACCAATTTGAAGGAGAGTTGCTGGGCGAGAACATGAAACGNNATTGTGTACAATTTTGTTGACATGCTTTCGCATGCGCGCACCGAAATGGAAGTGATACGCGAACTGGCCGACGATGAAGCAGCATACCGTTCGCTGACTGCCAGTTGGTTCGAGCATTCACCCCTGCTGGATATGATAAAATTCCTGGCAGCGAAAAAAATACCTCTTATCATTACCACCGATCACGGTAGTGTGCGCGTGAATAATCCCGTGAAAGTAATCGGCGACCGGGCCACCAATACCAACCTGAGGTATAAAAATGGCCGAAGCCTGAATTACAATAAAAACGAAGTATTTGAGGTTAAAAACCCGGCTGAAGCCTTCCTGCCCCGCACCAACGTGAGTTCAGCATACGTATTTTGCCGGGGTGTCGATTTTTTCGCCTACCCGAATAATTACAACCACTATGTTTCGTACTACCGCGATACCATTCAGCATGGAGGCATATCGATGGAAGAAATGATGATCCCGTTTGTTTACATGAAACCTAAATAAAGAAATTGCTTAAATGCATCTGTAAAAAAGGATCCGGAACGCTTACACTTCCGGAACTGCCAAAATCAATTACCTTCAACCCAACCATCCCTTTATGGCCGAAATATACACCTGT
>DGQJ01000204.1:11830-27050 GCA_002389705.1 Bacteroidales bacterium UBA4417 | reverse complement strand
GGTATTTATAGGCAGTCTTCACCTGCAGTTGCTGGTGGGCATCATCATGTATTTTTTCCTGAGTCCTGTTACAGCCCATGTTTTGAACGATTTCGGTCAGGCCATGAAAGACCCGATGCTGCGTTTCTGGGCAGTAGAACACGCCTTTGTTAATATTATTGCCATAGGACTGGCACAAACCGGCAGCATACTGTCTAAACGTGCAGTAACATCCCGACTTAAGCACCGAAGCACCCTGGTTTGGACCGCCATTGCATTTATATTGATCCTGACTATGATACCCATGGGAATGATGGGCGTATCGCGGCCCTTATTCAGGTTCTGAGAAACCGAATCAACGAAAGCCGATGATTTGAGGGTCCCATTTTAGTCTTCATCAGTAATATAACTACCAGGCATTATCCTTTACGGGTAATGCCTTTTAGATTTTTACAAACATCTTATTGTGCATGTAGTGATTTCAGCTACACCATATTCAGTACCTCGGCTACAAACTTTTTCCGGGAAGAACTACATCGGAAGCAATACTTCACCTATAAATACAAAATTCCGATATCCATACCTTTGTATATATCGCGTGGAGGTATTCCATCACGCAGTAAGAATACTGAATTGAACGAAAAAGCACACTTAATGCGGATTACGAAAAAACCAGGAACTCATTTCGACTAACATTTTGCCCATCTTCAGATTAACATGCAGGAAATTTATAAATTCGGCAATTCTAAACAAGTATCGTATACACTGCCAAACTTTGGATATCTGCAACAGGACAACACCTTAAACTCAGCCGGGAATGACAAAAATCATCATTTTACATGCTGTTATAATTTAAACGCTAAGTCTATTTTTTGATGTCTCTACACAATAATTTTAAAAAAGTTACGGAAAACATTGTATTACTGATGGCTGATAAGCACCAAACGGATATCAGCATGTATTCGGATGGTTTAATACAGAATGTGATCGAAAACCGGATGGCAGCACTTTGCGAAGATCAGCATGAGAAATACTTTCAATTACTTGCTGTTACACCTGAAGAAGCCATAAAGCTAAACAACTCATTTTCTAATTCATACAGCTCATTTTACCGTAACCCGCTTACTTTTTCATTCCTGTACCAATATGTACTGCCACGTATTATTGCCGATAAAGTGAACAGCAATAACAACGAAATCAGGATTTGGTCGGCCGGATGTGCTTATGGCCAGGAGGCATATTCGCTTGCCATGATGACTGACGACCTGATTAAGAATACAAACACCAATGCCTGGTTCAGTATTTTTGCCACCGATAAACTGAATGCTGAACTGGAGTCGGCAAGGTGTGGTATTTACTACAGCGAGGATTTAAAGAACGTACCTCACGGTTATGTTGAAACCTATTTCCATAAAAAAGGCGAAACATACGCAGTTTCGGACCACATTAAAAAACATGTCGAGTTTTCGGAATTTGATTTGCTCAACAACACTACATCGGCACCGCCCACCAGTATTTTCGGAGATTTCGACCTGGTGATGTGCTGCAATGTGCTGTTTTATTATAAGCCTGCCATTCAAAAGATGATGCTCGAAAAATTTAACCGCGCATTAACAGAAAACGGTTTTCTGGTAACAGGCGAAGCCGAAACCGGAATTGTAAACTCGGCCGCGGGATTCAGAAATTATATGTCGCCGGCGGCCATTTACAGGAAACGATGAATATTACACCTTTAGCAAAAGCTGATTGTAGAACACGCAGACATAACTATTTAGCCGGATGTTTCCCGACAACAAGCATCATTCAAAACACAACAAATACTTGTTACCAATGAGTAAAAAACTAGTAAACATATCTATTGGAGCCCGGCTTTATGCAGGCTTTGGCATTATTATGCTTCTGATTGTACTCATAGGTTTTCTGGCTCTCAGCCAATCGAACCGCCTATGGAAATTTACTTCCGATTTATACGAGCACCCATTACAGGTATCAAAAGCCACCCGCGACATAAAAAATGATGTTAATTCGATACATAACCTGATTAAAGATATTGCTATCGATGACCGGCTGGATCCGAAATCCTTATACCCTATCATCATCCAGATAAATGAAAAAGAAGCCGATGCTTTAAATTCGTTTGACCTGGTATATGAGCGTTACCTTGGCCAGAAGAGCCACATCGACAGTGCTTATGTTACTTTTAAAAAATGGAAAATACTACGCGATCAAATCATTGAAGACCGTTTGAAAGGAGATAACGAGCAGGCTTATGTTCAGTACAGGATCAAAAACCTGGAATTCAGGGATAAGCTTTTTTCACAGGTTCAGGTCATGCTTGATTTTGCCAATGTAAAAGCCGATACTTTTTATCACAGTGCCATTGTTGGAAAACAAAAAATTGTCTTCTGGATACGTGTCATCCTGGGTGGCTTGTTTATTCTCACACTCATAATTTCATACCTTATTCTTAACAGCATTCGCAAACCGGTAAAAGCGCTGGCCAGCGTTGCAGATCAGTTCAGGCAAGGTAATTTCGATGCCCGTTCTGAATATATTTCGACAAATGAAATCGGAAGACTTTCAGCGTCTTTTAACAAGCTGGCAACCTCTGTACAGCAACAAATCATACTAAACAACACTACTAATGAGCTGGCCCAGTTACTTACCAGGGAAAACGAATTACATCCTTTCTGCATCGTAATGCTCAGTGCATTGATTAATACTACCCGTGCCGAGGTTGCTGCCATCTATATGCTGAACGAGCAACAGAAAGAATTTGAGCCTTTTGAATCGCTGGGACTTGAAACCGAAAATTTTAATTCATTTGCTGTTAAAAATTTAGCTAACAAGAAGTGTAAGGCGCTGGTAAACTCAAAATCAATCAATATTTCTAAAATTCCTTCCGACACCCTCAATTGTTTCAAAACCCTGGTATCGGATTACATTCCGCAGGAAATCATTACTATCCCAATCCTCGAAGACAATGAACTGATTTCGGTGATCCTTCTGTGCAGTAAGGACGGTTTTACGGAAACTTCGGCAACGGTTATTGAAAAAATTCATTTCATTTTAACCGCCAGGATTCACGGGGTACTTGCTTTTGAGAAAATAAGCAAAATCTCACAAACGCTAAACCAACAGTTCAGGGCACTGGAAGAAAAAAGCAAGGAACTCGCTATTCAATCGGACGAGCTCAAAGAGTACAACCTAGAATTAAAAATGCAGAAAGACGAAGTGGATGAGGCTAATAAATATAAAAGCGCATTTTTATCAAATATGAGCCATGAACTGCGTACCCCACTCAATTCGATTATTGCACTTTCGGGCGTGCTTACCCGTAAATTAAAAAACGACCTTCAGGAAGACGAATATAAATACCTGAGCATCATCGAAAAAAACGGGAAACAATTACTTGCAATCATTAATGACATCCTCGATCTGTCGAGGGTTGAGTCGGGAAAAGAAGAAATTAAACTGTCGCGATTTTCGGTCAGTTCGCTGGTCGATTCAATACTCGAATCCCTCGAGCCCCTGGCCACGGAAAAAGGTTTAAAACTGGTAAATACGATATCAAAAGACTTGCCGGCGCTCGAAAGCGACAGCACAAAATGCAGACATATTCTGCAGAATATAATTAGCAATGCCCTGAAATTTACCGACGAGGGATCAGTTAAAATCAGTGCAAAAAGTACAACCGACGAAATAATAATCACCATCATGGATACCGGAATAGGCATAGAACCGGATACTGTACCGAAGATTTTTGATGAGTTTAAGCAGGCTGATGACAAAATGTCGAGGAAGTATGGCGGAACCGGACTTGGACTGGCTATTGCTAAAAAATACGTAATTTTACTGGGAGGCAGCATCGAAGTGCACAGCAGGCCGGGAAGCGGCTCAACTTTTATCATTTCATTACCATTGGTGCATGCCGGGTACGGTGAAACAGAGAGGTTGGAGAATACCGAAAAAAACACTGCAGTTACACATACATCAGAAACCGACAGTCCGAAAGCAGGCAAGGCAACAATACTCCTGGTTGAAGACTCTGAGCCACAGGTTATCCAGATGAAGTATATGCTCACTAAAGAAGGATATATCGTAAAAACTGCCAGTAATGGAAAAGAGGCCCTCGAATCCATTAAAAACTCGGTGCCCGATGCCATGATACTCGACCTGATGATGCCGGAAGTTGATGGTTTCCAGGTAATCGACTCAATCCGCAGCCATCCTGAAACAAGCCAGCTTCCTGTACTCATTTTAACAGCCAAGCATATTACTAAAAATGAACTCTTTTTCCTCAAAGGTAACCATATTCATCAAATCATTTTTAAGGGCGTAGTAAACCGCAGTGAGCTTCTGGAGCACGTAAGCAATATGGTTAACAAAATCAAGACAGTTGAACCGGAAAAAGAAAAGTACAATCCATTTAAAAACCGACCCAGGATTTTTGTAATTGAAGATACCCAGGACAACCTCGATACCGTAAAAGCCTTGCTTTCGGGGAAATGCGAAATTTCGGGCACAACCGAATATTCGGAAGCCCTGAACCAGGCCCTTGAACAAAAACCTGATCTTATATTGATGAATGTTTCGATGCCTGAGGATGATGATTTTATACTGCTTCACGATTTCAGGAGCAACATCGAACTAAAGTATATTCCGGTTATTGCACTCACAGCCAGGGCAATGAAAGGCGACAAGGAAGAATTGCTTGCAAATGGCTTTGATGGCTATATTTCGAAACCTATTGAAATAGAAATGATGGAAGAAACAATTGCAACCATTTTGCAGACTCAAAATGACGACATACCACTCAATGATGTTTAACTCATTTATGTTTTAGCCCGGGCGAGTGAATGCAGTTGTTTTGTTACAAGAGATACAGGCAAGCCTGGGTTGAAACCAATAAAATTTGGTATAAATTATAAATCACGATAACGATTGAAGATGGAAGAAAAGATAGTTACTATACTGGCTATCGACGATAATCCTGATAACCTGGTGGTTTTACAAGGATTACTATCAGAAGCATTTCCCTTGGCTACGCTCCACACCGCAACTTCGGGGAAAAAAGGGATTGAAATGTGCGGTGCACTGAAACCCGATGTTGTTTTACTCGACATTGCCATGCCGGTCATGGATGGTTTCGAGGTTTGCAGTATACTAAAATCGGATCCGCAGCTTAGTCATATTCCTGTTGTGATGGTTACCGCTGTATCGGCCACGACCAAAACCCGCATACAGGCACTGGAAGCAGGAGCAGATGCATTTCTGGCAAAGCCTATTGATGAATCCGAATTAACAGCCCAGGTTCGGGCTATGCTACGCATTAAGAGTTCCGAAGACCAGAAAAATTCAGAAAAAGAGCGGCTCGAAATACTGGTGCAGCAGCGTACCTTTGAACTGGAAAGGGAACTGCTTGAACGACGCAAAGCAGAATCAGCATTACAGCAAAGCATACAGAAGCTCGAAAAAAGTATGGAGGTTGAAATAAACCTCACATCCGATTTACGCAATGAAATTGCCATGCGTAAATCGGCTGAATTACAGGTAATGGAGCACCTGCATGATCAACAAATCATTACCGAAGCCTCAAAGGCACTTGTCAGCATCAATTCAAGCAACGAAGTAATAAAGTATATAGGGGAAAGCATTTACAAAACCCTGGAAAACTGCATGTTGTTTACAACCATGCACGACCCGGCAAATCAATCCATACACATCTGCCATTCGTTCGGGTTGGAGGATGCTTATAACAAAGCGAAAGCGCTCACCAGCCTGGATGCTCAGGACCATGTAGTATATCTAACAGATTATACGCCTGATAAAATTGCAATTTACCAGAGCAAAGAGTTGTTTCATCTTACAGATAACCCGCTATACGAATTATGTGCACACACAATCAGTAAACCAATCTGTTCCGACATTGAAGATGCGCTGGGCATTAAAAATGTGTATGTTATAGCATTTGTTTGGGAAGAACAACTTTTTGGAGGTGTAGTAATAATAAACAATGGGAAATGCAGTTTAAGGCAGCAGAAACTTATTGAAAACCTGGTAAACCTGGCTTCGGTTGCTTTGCAGCGCCTGAGTGCCGAGGAGCAGTTACAGAAAGAACATGCTAACCTCGATGCCATACTAGCCTCATCCCCTGTCGGGATGTTGGTTATTAACGAAGATCAACATATTACCCTGGCCAATCCTGCAGCTTCGCGAATGTTCGATATTAAGCCCGAAGTAATCCGGAATTTAAGATGCGGCGAATTCCTGGGCTGTATAAACAGTCAGAAACCAAGAGAAGGATGCGGGTTTACACAGCAGTGCAGGTCCTGCAATATTATGAATTCCATACAGGAGGCATTCAATAACGATCAGAAAATATCGGATGAAGAGCACGAAATCATACTTCAGAATAACGGGGAGAAAATTTCATCGGTTTGGGTACAATTTAGCATTGAGCCCCTGGTGCTTAACCAACGGAAGCATGTTATACTTTCACTCAACGATATTACTTTTCGCAAGCAGGCCGAAAAAGAAATCACCAAAACTAAAAATCATTACAAATCAATTATTGAACATGCGCCCGATGGCGTGGTACTAATAGATATCAACGGAAATTTTAAATATGCCAGTGATGCAGCACTCAAAATATTTGGGTACGAGGCTGAAGTACTAAGCGCCTTTCAACCGGATGACTTAACCCATCCGGAAGATTTACCGAAGGTGCTTGAAAAATTAGGCGAACTGATTCAGAATCCTGAAATTATACCAACCATTGAATACCGTTTCAGGCATCACAATGGTGAGTGGCGCTGGATTCAGAGCACTTTCAGCAACCTGCTTACCAATGCTGATATTGAAGCTATTGTTATAAACTTTCGCGATATTACCGAGCGTGTAGCAGCCGAGGATGCGCTTAAAGTAAGTGAAACAAAGTACAAAGAGTTATTCGAAGCCAATAAGGACGGTATCTCTATCTTTTATATCACCTCTGAAAATACACCGGGCAAGTTTGTTGAAGTAAACAAAGCTGCTGCTGAAATGCTCGGTTATACCCGCGAAGAATTTCTGAGTTTTTCGATAACTGACATTACCCTGAATAATGAGCAATCCATAATCCCTGAGCGGGAAAAAGATATCCGCAAAAAGGGATATTTTACCATGGAGAATAAGCTCAGGTGTAAAGATGGGACACTGATAGATGCAGAGGTTATGGCAGTGATGATCAACTTTAACAATCGCATCGCCATTATGAATATTGTACGCGATATTACAGAGCGAAAAAGGGCTGCGGAACTTATTCAGGAAAAAGAAGAACAGCTCTCGACACTTATTAATACCTCGAGCGATATTATCTGTTTTAAAGACAGCAAAGGTCGCTGGCTCAGGGCTAACAAAGCCATACTCGATATATACAACATCAACGAAAATGATTTTTACCTGAAAACGGATTCCGAGATTGCAGAAATGTCGGATCCCATATACAAAAACTCATACCTGGGATGCACCAATTCCGATCAAATGGCCTGGGAAACAAAAACCCGGATTGTATCGGACGAACCTATACCTGTTCCTGATGGCAGCCCCCGGATTTTTGAAATTGCTAAAACACCGCTGTTTTATCCGGATGGAAGCCGAAAGGGAATTGTTCTTTTTGGCAGGGATATTACACATCGTAAAAAGGATGAAGAAGCGCTGAAAGAATCGCGCCAACAGCTGATGGATATTATTGATTTTTTGCCTGATGCCACTTTTGTAGTTGACAATGAGAAAAAGGTAATTGCGTGGAACAAGGCTATGGAAGAAATGACCGGCATACCTAAAAAAGATATGATCGGGCAGGGAAATCATGCCTACACCATACCTTTTTATGGCCGCCGACAAATGCAACTGCTCGATTTGATTGATTCGTCGGATCGTGAGTTAAAGAAAAGGTATCACAATTTTATGCGTAAAGGGCAATCTATTTATGCCGAAATTTTTGCCCCTCAATTATACAACGGCAAGGGAGCCTATATATCGAATGTAGGGGCGCCATTATATAACAGCAATGGCGAGCGGGTAGGCTGTATTGAATCCATCAGGGATATTACCGAGATAAAAAAAGCAGAAGAAGCCCGTCGTGAAAGCGAAGAAAAGTACCGCACCATGGTGGATTCAATGCCCGATGCTGTGTTTATTCACAACGGGGAAACTTTCATGTATGCCAACTCTGCAACCGCCAATATGCTTGGTATTGAATTACCCGTTAAAAATATCTCCATCTATAATTTCATACATCCTGATTACACTGTTAAATTTCGTAAAAAGGTTGAGGAGTGTTTCCTTTCCGGCAAGGCGGTGCCGCTTTTCGAAATAAAATTTATATCCCGCGAAGGAAGACATATTGATGTTGAAACCATCGGTATACCTATCACATACATGGGTAAGCCGGCCATTCAGGGCATTGCGCACGATATAACAGCGCGCAAAAAAGCTGAACAGGAACTCATCCTAAAAGATGAACTGTTGCATTTAACCGGGCAAATGGCAAAAGTAGGTGGCTGGGAATTTGATATTGTTGCAAAAGAAAGAACCTGGTCAGAAGAAGTGCTGAGTATTTTCGGCACTAACCGAGAAGCCATACAACAACCGACCTTCGAATCCGATGCTTTCAGAGGTGAATCGCTTACAAAGATAAAAGCAGCTGTTAACAAGGTGATAAAGGATCAAGTCCCCTATGATCTTGAACTTGAAGTACACGCTTATGATGGCACTAAAAAGTGGGTTCGTTCCATTGGCATCCCGGTCACCGAGGCCGGTAAGCTTATCAAGATAAGGGGAATTTACCAGGATATTACCGACAAGAAAGAAGCCGAGATAGTACTTAATAACGAAAGAATACTGCTGCGTACACTTATTAAGACCATCCCTGACCTTGTGTGGCTTAAAGATCCCAACGGGCGTTACCTGCTATGCAATCCAACCTACGAAAAGTTTTTTGGCAAACCCGAATCCGAAATTGTCGGAAAGTCCGATTATGATTTTGAATCGTCAGATCTTGCACAAAAAATATCAGGGCAGGATAAAAAAGTTCTTGCATCGGGTAAGCTATCCATATTGAGGCAATGGGAAACCAGTAAAGACACGCGTCAGGACCGGCTGCTGGAAATTATAAAAACCCCTATGCATAACGGTACCGGCGACCTGATTGGTTTGCTGGGAGTGGCCAGGGATATGACTGCTTTTCATCAATCACAGGAAACTTTGCGCGAACGCGAAGAAATATACTCAAACATTGTAAACCAGGCTGTTGATGCTATTGTAATGGTTGACATCAGCTCCGGTGAATTTCTGGAGTACAACGAAGCTACTTATGAAGGATTGGGATATACCCGCGAAGAATTCAGCAAGCTTACCATCTTTGATATTGAAGAAAATATTAAACCTGAGAAACTACTGCTTTTCCTGTCGAAATTAAGAAATGCAGGTTCTAAAGTATTTGAAACCAGACACCGCACAAAAAACAACACAATTAAAGATGTCCGCATCAGCTCCAGGGCTATAAACATCAAAGGAAAAGATTATTTGGCAACCATCTGGACAGACATAACAGAACGAAACCAGAAGGAGGCAATGCTCCGCGAAAAGGACCTGATTTTCCAGTCTTTGCTCGAAAACAGTCCATTTTATATCTTCTTCAAAGACCATAACTCAAAGGCGATTTTCCTCAGCCGCAATTATGAGCAACTGTTTAACAAATCCATTAACAGACTGATTGGCAAGGATCTGGTCGAAATTGTTAGCCCGGAATATGGTACTGATTATATTGCCGCTGAGCAACAAATGCTGCAGGATGGTAAACAGATTGAATACGTTGAAACCTACCAGGGAAGAATTTATTCAACAGTAAAATTCCCCATTTACAGGAGTGATGCCCCGCCGATGATGGCCGGGTTTACAATTGATATAACAGAGCAGCAACAAGCCGTGAATGCACTGAGGGAAAACGAATCGATGCTGCGTACCATTATTGAGCATGCGCCATTCGAAATATGGGCCAGAGATAAAGAAGGTTATGGCACCCTTGAAAACAACATCCTGGTGAATCATTTTGGTTCAATTTTAGGGAAAACACCTGATTTATCGGATGTATCTGCCGATGTAAAGGAATTATGGAATCGGAATAACATGCGGGCATTAAACGGAGAAATTATCAACAACGAATGTGTTTATTTAGTTGATGCCAAGGCCCATCATTATCACCAGATCCTGGCTCCAATTATAGTTGAAGGATTGGTTGAAGGTATTGCCGGCTTTAACATTGATATTACCGATCGGAAAAAAGCGGAAGAAGAGGTTCACAAACTAAATGCCGAGCTCGAACAACGGGTAAACCAACGCACATTACAACTTGAACATGCCAACAGGGAACTTGAAGCATTCAGCTATTCTGTTTCGCACGATCTGAGGGCTCCACTCAGAGGTATTGACGGCTGGAGCCTGGCCTTGCTTGAGGATTACGGTCCACAACTGGATGAGCAGGCACATGTTTACCTCGACCGTGTGCGAAGTGAAGCCCAGCGTATGGGGCAACTGATCGACGACTTGCTGAAACTGTCGCGTGTGAGCCGCTTCGAGATGAACAGAACAGAAGTCAACCTGTCGGCCATGGCAGAGATTATTGTTAACCGATTAACCGAGTCAAATCCACGACGGCAGTTTGACTTTAAAATCTCACCTGGTATTATGGCTGTTGCCGATGCTGCTATGCTCGAAATTGTACTTACCAACCTGCTTGACAATGCGGTTAAATTTACCAGTAAAAAACCATTTGCATTCATTGAATTCGACAGCCATTTCGAAAACGGGCAGACTGTATATTTTGTAAGGGACAATGGCGCCGGTTTTGATATGGAAAATGCACGAAAGCTATTCGGGGCATTTCAACGCATGCACCGGCAAACAGAATTCCAGGGTACAGGTGTTGGACTGGCAACCGTTCAGCGTATTATTCACCGGCACGGAGGCCAGATTTGGGCCGAATCGAAAGCCAACGAGGGAGCCGCGTTTTATTTTACACTGGGCGTATTATAGCCTGTTTGCAGGCATTATGCTCTCATACCAACCTATTATAAAGACAAAAGCCAGGTCATTTTCCCGACCTGGCATTTGCTACATTATTTCAATCCAATAATTCTATTCAATTTCTTTCAACACATTATTACTGAATCGGGGAAACACAGTGCAAAGCATCCTTACCTTGATTCATACCCTGAAAGGCAGTATCAATTAACAACTGACAGCTTCACCGGGAATAAGTGGCACCTGGGTGTTTTCACCCAGAATGGTTTCGATCAGATCAATGAGTTTTGTTTTATTTACCGGTTTCGAAAGAAAATGACAACAACCCGCCCGGTAGGCTTCATTCTCGTCGTTAGATGATACATAAGCTGTTACCGCAACAATGGGCATGCCTGGCAAAAAGCCTTTTATACGGCTGGTTGCTTCCAGGCCTCCCATTACCGGCATTTTCATATCCATCAGCACCAGGTTTATTTCTTCATTGCTGTGGCAGAAATCAACCGCCTCCAGTCCGTTTACAGCCCTCAACACATAATATCCGGCTTTTTTAAGAATGATATCCAGGTATTTGAAATTAAAATCATCGTCCTCAGCAACCAGGATAACAGGTTTTGATTTCCAACCCGGCTGACCTATTCTTAATGCAGGTTTTTGAACGTCAGCCTCATTTTCATCAACAGGAAGGGTGAAGGTAAAAGTTGATCCTACATTTATTTCAGATTCAACGGTTAATGATCCTTTTAATAATTTCACCAATTCACGGGCAATGGATAAACCAAGGCCGCTGCCGTCGAAGGCTCGTGTTTGTGAGTCGTCGCCCTGCCTGAAATAATCAAAAACATACCGGGTTTCTTCCTGAGCCATACCTATGCCGGTATCCGATATAAAAAACGCAACCCCTTCTTTTTCCTTCCTGTAACCGAATGACACGCTACCCGAAGGGGTGTATTTAACAGCATTACCAAGGAGTTGCACCCAGATTTTACGCAGCAATTCCCTATCCACATTCAATTCGAGATCACTGGCCGAGAGCGGTTTCTGAATATGCAATTCAAGATTTTTCTCTGCACATGCATCCCGAAATTCGTCCTTCAGCTCTTCAAGCATGGTACTTATTGAGAACCTGCTGTTGTGCACTTCCACATTCCCCGATACCAGCATCGAAATATCCATGTAGCCGGTAATAGTGTTTAATAAACGAGCGCTGCTTTTTTTAATGATATCCATAAATGCAGCTTTATTTTCATTTGAATACTCCGAGTTAACCAACATTTCGGTAAAACCAAGTATTCCGTTGAGCGGCGTGCGTACTTCGTGAGAGATATTATTAATAAATGCCGACTTAAGTTTGTCGGCGGCTTCTGCTTTTTCCTTTGCAATAATCATGTCGTGCAGCATCTGCCTCTTTTCAGTAATATCTTCGATGATGCCCACAAAATGGGTAATCTCACCCGCTTCGTTCAACAATGGCGAAATATGTGTATTTTCCCAGTAATGTTCCCCGTTTTTCTTTTTATTATAAAATTCGCCATTCCATTCCTTGCCGGCAAGCAGGGTTTCCCAAACACTTTGGCTCAGCTCCCGGTTCTGGCTATCTGTGCGCAGTATCCGCGATGTGCGTCCAATGATTTCATCTAAAGTATAACCGGTTATTTCGGTGAACCTGGGATTAACATATTCTATTTCTCCTACGCGATTGGTAATTACGATCAGGGCCGGGTTTTGTTCAACCGCGCGTGAGAGTATGCTGAGTTTTTCGAGTGCATTCCGGTTCGATTGTGCCAGGGCTTTTTTCTCGAGTGCAGCCATAAAAGCCTGCCCGAGCCGTTTCAGGTTTTCTTTTATGATGTAATCATCAGCTCCAGCTTTCATGCACTCCACAGCTGTTTCCTCGTTGTTGGTGCCGGTTACCAGGATAAAAGGTGTATGTGGCGCCATTTCTTTACGCAGGCAGAGCGCTTTCATCCCGTTAAAAGCTGGTAGATTGTAATCGGATAAAATAATATCAGGCTGAAACTCGCGGAGTTCAGCCACATATTCCTCAAGCGAGTCGACAACATGGCTCAAAATTTCGATATTATTCTTCTTTATCTCCCTGAGCACCAGCAATGCATCAGAGGGAAGATCTTCGACCAGTAAAACCTTAATTTGTGTTGCCATAGGCTTTGGATCAGCTAAAAAATACTTACTCGTGAATTACCTCACACATTAAGTAACGCGGGGCCGGCACAACCTTTCAGCGGGAATCATTATTGTACCAAAAGCATGTGCTAACCCGGATGCCAGCAAAATAAACAACAAGGGCTTCACCAGTTTTCAGAGTGTAAATCCTGCAACCAATACCATTGGCCAAACAATAAGCGAAGTTAAACCAAGCCAATACCAACCGTTTTTTACTGGCATATCAATACTTTTAACTACGGTTTTTTCGGCACCGTTAATTTCGGCTTTTAGCGTAGTACAAACGTCATCTTTTTGCCAGCCTGAGTATGCCGAGCACTTAATGTTGTAACTGCCTGCAGGCAAATTCCTCAGGGTTACTGACCGGGTAAGTTTGCCATCAACAAGCAGTTTTTCATTCACGCTCACTTTAGTATGGTGAAGCACCTTGTTGAATCGTAAAACCAGGCTTGTGGTATTTCCAGTTTCTGCCTGGTAGTTTACAAGTAGATTTTTAGCACACGACGATGAAAAAAAAGCAATAAAAAGCAGAATCAGAACTCGTTCAATCTTCATTAGTAAGAGCAGTAAATGTGGTTGTGGGCAGTTGGTTTTACAAGCTATAAAACTAATACCAGTTTCCATATCTCAAAGTAGCGGATACTGCCATTTAATTGTAGCGAAAAATTCATTTAGCGTGTAGTCGAAACCGCTACTTTATGTCCGAAAACAAGCTTATTATCCCCCGGTGAATTTGCAAATCCTGCTTTAAAAATGATTTGCCCTACCCGAATAATAAAGCAGCAAAAACTACCGGCTCGGCTAAGTTGCTTACCTTTGCTACAAACATCACACTTTACAAACAGCATTATTGCCTTGATCAGCGCTACCGATTTCAGCAGCTTAATTTTCAGGGAGTTCCCCTACTCCCCCACGCCTGGTCAGCAAAACCTGATCAGGAGGCTGGCTGATTTTATGGTGTCCGACCAGGGGCAGTTCCCGCTTTTCATCCTCGAAGGTTACGCAGGCACGGGAAAAACAACCGTAGTAAGCACATTGGTAAAAGCCCTGCCAAAAGCCGGTTATAGTGCCATACTGCTTGCGCCTACCGGCAGAGCGGCCAAAGTACTCTCGCTGTATGCGCAAATGCCGGCTTATACCATTCATAAGCGATTGTACAGGCCGGCTATGGATGGCGATGGGCATGTTCACTTCCAGGTTATGCCAAACAAAGCGGTACGTACACTTTTTATCGTTGATGAAGCTTCGATGATACCCGACGACCGGCAAACGAATGAAGGAGGCGCCTTTCAATCGAGGAACCTGTTGGAAGACCTGATCGGCCATGTATATTCGGGCGAAAACTGCAAAATGTTGTTCCTGGGCGATTCGTGCCAGTTGCCGCCGGTTGGTATAAACCAAAGTCCTGCACTGGATACCGAAATGCTCAGGCAATCCTTTTACCTCGATCTCGATAAATTTATACTCTCGGATGTTGTGCGGCAATCGCTCGAATCGGGAATATTGTCGGTAGCAACAGGCATCAGGTCGAAAATACATCAGCCCGACAACGGATCCCAATTGCCTTTGTTTGGTATTGAAAATGAATTTCCGGATGTGGTCAGCATCACCGGAACGGATATGCCCGACTCCATGCAGCAGGCCTTTCACGATTACGGGCGTGAGAATACCGTAGTGATTACACGCTCCAACAAAAGGGCAAATCTCTTCAACCAGGCCATCAGGGAGCGGATTCTTTTTCATGAAAATGAGCTGGCGGCCGGCGATCACCTGATGGTAGTCCGTAACAACTACTTCTGGCTCCCCGACGAATCAAAAGCGGGATTTATTGCAAATGGCGATATTGTAGAAGTTCAGAGCCTGCGCCGAACCGAAGAACTGTACGGTTTCAGGTTTGCCGAAGCTACCGTTCGCATGGTCGATTACCCCGACGAACAAACCTTTGATGTAAAATTATTGCTCGATACGCTGAACTCGGAAGGACCGGCACTGA
>DGQJ01000204.1:1740-11794 GCA_002389705.1 Bacteroidales bacterium UBA4417 | reverse complement strand
GAAAAAGGATTCCTGAAAGACGAAATGATTGACAATGATTACCTTCGCTGGCTGTATACCGCAGTTACGCGTGCAACAAAAAAACTTTTTCTGATTAACTTCGAAGATCGGTTTTTTGGTTGAAATTGCCAGCGGATCCGTTTACTATAAACCAATTTAATCCACCAAATTGGCAGGCTTCTTTAACTTTTGAACTTTGAACAAATAAAGCTAAACTTGCAATAAAATAAAAAAGAATGATGCGCATAGGATTTGGATACGACGTACACCGTTTTGCCGAAAATCGCGATCTCTGGCTTGGCGGAATAAAAATTCCACATAGTAAAGGACTGATGGGGCATTCGGATGCTGATGTTTTGATTCATGCCATTTGCGATGCTTTGCTGGGAGCAGCAGCGCTTGGCGACATCGGGAAACACTTCCCTGATACTGATCCTCGATATAAAGGCATTGACAGCAAAATCCTGCTTACAGAAACAGCCAGGCTAATAACCAATGCCGGTTACAAGATTATGAATATCGATTTGACAATCGCGATGCAGGCACCAAAAATAGCATCGTATATTGAACAGATGCGGATCACGCTCAGCAACCTCCTCCAAATCGAAGCCGGGCAGGTATCGGTGAAAGCTACCACCACTGAAAAACTTGGATTCGAAGGACGTGAGGAAGGCGTATCAGCTTACGCTGTTGTTTTACTCGAAGGCTGACATAAAAACAAAACTCATACAAACAAAAAAGTTACCCGGTTGAGGTAACTTTTTTATATCCTGAATCCTGGTTTTATCGCGCCGAAGGGGCATCGAAATTAATGAGCAGTGAAAAACGCAGGGTATGCTCAAGTGGATTTTGGGTTTCCAACGGGATAAGGTATGAAAAATCAATCCCAATCATATTATACCGGAAACCGGCACCCATGTTAAAATACTTGCGGTTGCCTTTGTTTTTGTTTTCGTAAAAGAAACCTCCGCGGACGGAAAACTGCTGGGCATACCAGTATTCGATACCTGTACAGATGCTTATTTCATTGATCTCTTCCTGGAAACCGCCCGGGGCATCATAAAAAGAATGAATCATTCCTACAGGTACCGAAACATTGGGATCCATCCCGCTGATGATGGTATCGCCGCTGGTGATTGCATTGGTTGGTACCAGCAGTTTATTGAAATCGATCATAAACGACATCTGGTTGTAATCATCGAGGTTGAGGTTCAGTGCCGGGCCAATTTTCAGGTTGGTAGGTATGAAGTCTTTACGTGTATTATCATCGCTGTACGAAATCTTGGTTCCAATATTTGAAATATTCATACCCCAGGAGAAATCTCCTGAAATTCTATCGAATTGTACCGGGAAACGCTGAAACAAGGCCACATCGGCTGCAACTGAGTTACCTGGTTTGGTTGCCTGTCCGCCAACATCCTGGCCCTGTGTAAGGTTTGAATGAATATATCGGGCAGCCACAGCCATGGAAAGACTGGAAGTGAGAAGTCGTGAGTAGGTTCCGTCAATAGCAAATTCATTAGGTTTATAAGTGCCAATATCCCAACCTTGATCACTGGTAAAATTAATATCTCCAAGGTGAAAATAGCGTAAAGACATAGCAATAACCTGTTCCTTATCCAAACGCTTAAAACCACTCAGGTACGATAGGTTAATATCATTAACAATAGAACTGAGCCAAGGGCTGTACGAAATCCCGATACCCATATCCTTTTTGATATACGCATATTTGGCAGGGTTATAATGCATCGAAAAAGCATCCGGTTCGGAAGCAACGCCCGCATCACCCATTGCGCCTCCGCGGGCATCAGGAGCTATCATCAGGAAAGGAACTGCTGTAGTAATGGGATTAAACTGAAAGATATAGTTATCAGGCGGAGTAGTTTGTGCGTTACTTGTTAGTATTACTGCCACCAGCAGTAAAGGTGTTAAAATTGTTTTTTTACTTAATGTCATGAGTTGTTTTAAATAAGGTCGCGAATTTATTCAATTTTACTACTTTCTTAACGAGGAATGCGAAATGTTATTGCACAACGTATTGATTTTTCTGTTAAATACAGCCTGAATCCATGCTGGAGCATTACTTATAACCCGCTTCACAACGGTATTTATTATTAAATCAGCTAACACATTTGGAAAAACCACAGCCAGGGTCTGCTAACTACTATCTGTTATTTTACCTTAATTACACGCGTTGCTTTCACTGTAGCTGAACCACCACCCGAAACGCGTAAAGCAACCAGGTAAACGCCTGGCTGAAGTTGCGATCCCGAAGCGGATCGTCCGTCCCAGTGAATTTTTCCCACATAATAGCCTTGCGGATGAATGGTTTGCGGTACTGTTGAATTAACCAGCGAACCATTGATATTGAATATTTCGAGGTATGCTTCTAATGGGGTATCAAAGAGATTTGTTTCAAACTCAACGTCAAGTCCTTCCCTGAAAGGGTTGGGCATGGAATTCATGGAGGTTATGGTTAATGGAATGTCTTTGCTTACATAAAAAGTGATGGTGGTTTCCGACGAATTATTGAAAACATCCCAGACTTTTAACGTCAGCGTATGCTTGCCTTCGGGAAGCTGTGGCATTTTAAAATTAACCACTCCCGACTGGTAGCTGTCGAGGTTGGCACTGTAATAGCTGTTTAACACAACTGAAGTTGTGTTATCACCATCGAGGGTTGCTACTATATCGTGACCAATGCTGTTACCGATGGTATTAATTCCGCTTGCATCGCTCAGGTGAGCCACCAGTAAAGGCATATCGCCAACGGTAGCTCCATTTACAAAATTCTCGTCATTTAAAAACAACGAAATTTCAGGACCTACATTATCCGTACTTTGGGAGCCGGATCCACCGATCATCAGCTTTTTACTGAAGCCATTGGCATCCAGTACATCGTTATGAGCGTAGTACGAAATTTTACCCGGGCCATAGCTGTAATCAATATCGCGGGGCACCATAAACTGAACCGTAAATTCACCCTTAGTAACTGTAGCCCGCCCCTGGTAAACATAGTTGTCCTGAAGGGTATATTTATCCGGGTAATCACCGGGCAACGAACCCAGCGTAGTTAATGTCCGTACTTTATCAAACACCTTTATATCGAGCTCTCCGTCAAAATTGGTAACCGCATGTCCCGATCCATCGGTAACGAGCCCTTTTAATTCAACGGCCTGCATGGCAGGTATGGTATCCATTTCCTGATTTATGGGTTTGCCGTTGATATGGGTTGTAACCACATTGTATTTCGGATACGCCAGTCGTAATGCGGGATCGCCAAGTAACACGAAGTTCCGCACCAGCGAAGCATCGAAACCTCCCATCCTGTTTTTGGCATAAGAAATTACATCACCAAACCGCGGATACTCACCATTTGATTTTGAAAACAGTGTATCGTAAAAATAGAGTGTGAGTCCAATATTGGTTCCGGCATTTGCAAGTCGTGTGGTTGTAAACAAGGCAACACCACCTCCCAGCGGGTTCAGGAAAACGTGTTCGCCTGCCGATACTCTTGCCGGATCAGGGTCATCATAGCGACTGAATTCGCAGGTTGCCGTCATAAACACAGGCATATTTTTATAATTAGTCCACGACTTAATTTCTCTTATCGTAAGTATTCCTTCATCGGCCCAGCCGGTTTCACCTCCATGGCCGGTATAATTAATCAGCAATACCCCGTTCTGTACATTCGAGGTAATACCGGCATTGGCATCGGGACATTTCTGCCCGCTGGGTGTCGACACCGGTTTGTAAGCATCAATGTATATTTTATCGAGGTTGTAAACAGGTGCAATGTTTTCTATAAGCGGGCATATCTGTTTTTCGACCTGCCTGAAATGGGTATTGGAATTGCCATTGTCGGCCACAAAACAAAGCTTGTTGCGCCAGTCGCCCATATTCAAGGAACTGTTAGTCGCATAAAAAATGCATTTATCCACAGCCATTTTTGCTTCTTCCGCAGTATTTACCGGGAACCGGCCAATCCCGATATCAATCAATCCCACGGCATCGTTTCCTTCATTGGCATCGAGAATCCCATAAAAGTCGTCACTGGCATAAGAGTAAACGGTATTGAGTGATTCTTTGGTCTGAAAAGTAAGAACCTTGTTTGTATTAAATGGAACCCGGTCTTTGAAATCGTAAGATCCATCGCCAAACAGCAGAAGGTATCGCAGTTTGTTGCCTGCAGCTGGCCGCTGGTAAAGCAAACGGGCAAAATCACGAATGGCAACGGGATCGGGCGAACCTGATGAAAATTCGTTGAAAATCTGTTCATTAGTAATAACATTTACCCTTAATCCATCAAAAAGACGATGGTGATCAGCCAGGCGGTTTGCCTCCTCAACAAAGAGCTTATCGGTTACTATCAACATGTCCGTTGATGCTATTCCATGCAAATCCTGATTAGCGACCTTTTCGGTAAACTTAGCGCTCAGGAAACTGGTATTATCCCAGGCTACAAACTGCCTGAGCGTATCGGTTTTCAATACAAAACGACTTACATTACCTTGTAATTCTGCCGGTATACGTTTTGCCTGCAAGGGGTTGGTAATTTCCCAAATGGTAACATTTGCTGATGAACCGCTGAGCAGAAATTCAGTAACTGCACCAGTAATGGCCGAAGCGGGATCCGCAAAAGCCATTTGACCGCCGGTAAATTTCAGGTCGCGTGGCACATTCAACTCAACCCAGTCGAGCCAGCCTATAGCCGAGCTACTCCCGGTATATTGAAACGAAATCTTTAATTTTTCGGCTGAAGCAAAACTTTTTGTTTCGGTACGTTCAGTAGCATAGTTATATTCGCTGGAGGGCGGACAATAGGGTGTTCCAATTTCCACATCGTTGGCTTTCACTTTAAATGATGCCCCTGAACCTGACCTGGAAGTAACCCGGCACCTGATAGTGGATTGTTTTGTGGGAGAAATATTCGGAAAACTAAATTGCGGCAGTTCGTACACGGGTGTTCCCGGATCCATGCGTTCGCCAACCCAGTCCTTGCCTGACTTTATGAAATTGAGTAAATCTTTTTCATAAAACACACCTTCAGTAAATTCTGTTGAGGTATATGTTGGCGAAAGAGAAGATGAAGACTGGTCACCAATGCGCAGTCCTGGTCCGCTGTCGAAATTCAGGAAATAGTAACTATAATTGGAATATAAATTAAATGAATGTTCGAACCGTCGCTGGGTTTTATTATAAAACATCCGGCTGGGTGCCGTTCCGTAAAAGAGAATGTAATCGCCGGGGGCAAAAACTCCGGGACTGGCAGTTACCACACTGATGGCATTTTCGGGCAGGTCGTCGTACCTTGCTATGCTGTTGGATTCGGGTAGCATAGCGCCACCATTGCCGAATAAACGGATATTTGAGGGTGTAACGGTAGCCATATTTACACCCATGGCCTGTATTTCGGAATAAGTAATTTTATAAATCCCGGTTTTATCCAGTTGAATTTTATACCAGTTACCCTGCGCAAGCACCGAATGTGTAATGTATGCCTCCGATTTCATCGAAATGGGCTTTGGTTTAGCTGGGCCATACACCAAATCGATGGTAAACGACTTCAGTCGCATCAGCCCACCATCGGGATTAACAACAATGGGTACCATGGAGAGCATAGCCATTTTTACACCACGTTCGGTCCCGGTTTTAATCACCGGTTGTAGCTTTTCGTCGGGTTTCAACGGAAAGGTGAGCTTTGCCAGGTCAGCTTCGTTAACAGCTTCCCAAACGGTATGCGTTACCAGGATGTCGCAGTCCTCAACATTTTCGGGGAGTTTAAATTTGTCGGTGTATTCGGGAGTAAAGTTCCTGGCAGGATTGTTATTCAGTCCGTCAGCATAATATGCCTGCAGGGTTTCATAATTGAATCCCTCAATGGGTTGAACCCCTTTCCAGTTAACGATCACTTTTTTCCGGATTTCCTGCCCCGAAATTTCCAGGCTGACCAATATCAGCAGAAATACAAGCGGAAGTATATGTAGGATTTTTTTCATCTGTTATTATTTATTTTTACGGGTCAGAAGGAATATGCCGGATTGATCATTATATCATCTTTGTAGGTGATTTATTCCAATCATGGCTATTTCATATCTGCTTAATAAACGTCAAGCGTTATTTCTGAAACATCATTTTACCGGTTGTTTGTGCAAATTGTCCATTGGATGTACGAATTGTAAGGTGGTAAACATACAAGCCCGAAGGCACCTTATTCCCTTGTGCATCAAGGCCATTCCACCTTATGGGGACACTAACAAAACCATCCTGCTGCGATGTTTGTTCAATTACATTTACCAGCCGGCCTGAGAGTGAATATATCTCAGCCGTGGTTTTGAACTCAGCATATTGCTGATTATGTTCAAACACTATATCGGTATAATCACTGAAAGGGTTTGGATAATTGTATGATCTGGAAATCACCATCACACCCGACGAATGGACCACAAAACGGATGACTGCCTCGGATGAATTATTAAAAACATCCCAGACTTTTACTGACAAGCTATGCTCACCCGGCGAAAGCATCGAGAAAGGGAACCAGATATACCCGCTTTTGAAAGTATTGATATCCGACTCATAATATTCGTTGAGAATATATGGTTCGGTAGTATTGCCGTCGAGTACGGCCGTAATATCATGGCCAATCCCGTTTCCTATGGTGTTGATTCCGTTTTCGTCGCTTACAACCGCCAGCAGGCGCGCATTCTGATCGGTAATTCCGCCATCCCTGAAATCAGTACTGTTCATGTACAGGCTAATCTCGGGACCACTATTATCAGCAACATCCGGAACAGCTGACCCTCCTATTACCATGTTGAACGATGAACCTTCGGCGTTGCGCGTTCCATCGGTGGCAAAATAGCTGACTTTCCCAAAGCCATAGTTGTAAGCAATATCTTTGGGTACAATAAAAGTAAAGCTGAACCGGCCATTTTTCACTTCCACCTTTCCTTTATAAAGCAGGTTTTTACGTATGCTGAATGTATACGCAGTACCTTTATCATTGGATAGTGTTTTTAAAACTGCCGGTTTATCGAAAACTGAGGGGTAAATAGTTCCGTTAAAATCGGCAAGCAGGTTACCTTGCGGATCGGCAATATATCCATCAATTACCACTTCCATATACGCTTTTAACGTATCAGCTGCCACTGAAGGACTATGCCCGTTAATAGCCTGGGTAACCACATTTAATGTCGGGAAACTGATCTTCAGCGCCGGATCGCCTAATAAAACATACTTGCGTCCGTTTTCATTGGAACCTTTGTCGCGCTTCGAATTCATTATGATGTCACCCAACCTGAGCCTTTGCCCGCCGGGTTTACTGAGCGAGTATTGGTAAAATTTCTTATTCAGCTCAAAATTTGGTGTACCATAAGTAGGCCTGGTGGTTGTAAACAAGGCGATGCCACCTCCTTTGGGATTTGTAAATACATATTCCCCTGCCGACTGCCGCACTGGATCATCGTAACGACTGAACTCGCAAGTGGCTGTTACAAATACCGGAAGGTAATTGTAATTCGACCAATTGGTAATATCGTTAACCGTGAGTACTTCTTCGTGTGCCCAACCGGTTTCGCCTCCATGGCCGGTGTAGTTGAGTATGAGACTTCCTTTTTCGATACGCTGGGTAATGGCTTTATTCACCTCGGGGTAACGGTTTCCCTGGGGTGTAGCCACCTGCATATACGAATCGAGGTATATTTTATCAAGGTTCACATCCGGATTATTTGCTTCGATGCCTGATGCCATTTGCTCGGCCTGGGCAATATGGTCATTCAGATCTTCATCATCGGCAACGAAAGTAATCACATTTTGCCAGTCACCCGAAATTTCGGGCGAAGGAGTCGAATAATGGATGATCTTATCTACTGCCTGCTCAGCTTCGGCTGCGGTTCTCACAGGTAATCGGCCAATCCCGATGTCGATAACATCATAATACGATTGTCCTTCGTTATCGTCGAGCATGCCATAATAATCGTCGGATACCAGCGAACTGACGGGGTTGTACGATTCGGGTGATTGCCATGCCGGTACAAAGTTGCTGTTATCAGGAATTTTGTTTTTATAATCGTACGATGCATCGCCAAACAACAACAGGTACCTGGGCATGGTAACCTGATCCTGTTTCTGGTAGAGCATTCTTAAAAAATCACGGATTGCGGTTATGTCAGTATTTCCCGAACTGAACTCGTTGTAAATGCTTACCGGGTCGAGCACCAGAACACTGAGGTCGGATGCCGACGAATGGAATGATGCCAGGCGCTGCGCTTGCTGCATAAAAACCTGGGGAGCAAGTATAATCATATCGGCACCTACAGAAGCATGCAAATCCTGCTTCGGAATTTTGGATACAAACTTAGGTTTTAACAGATGTGAATCGTCGAATGCGATAAACTGCCGAATCGAATCGGAAGGTTTTTTAAATACAAGGGCATTGCCTTCTGCAGACGTGGGCACCAGAGTAACATTTGCAGGGTTGGTAACATCCCATATCTTGGCTTTTCCGGCAGCATCAGCTATGCTAAACCTGGCATTTCGACCCGGACCTGCGGAACGGCTGTCGCGAAAATCGAGCTGCCCGCCGGTAAAGCGCAGATCGCAGCGTGCATTAATATCAATCAGATCGAGGTAACCTATTCCACCCGATGAAGTTTTGTTGTAACGAACATCAATTTTAAGCGGCAGCGTTACACCCGTTAACGTTCTATAAACAGTGGCACCTGTTGCAACCGGGCTGTCGGCATAGCCTGTTACCGGCAATAACGAAGCGCTCCAGGTTTCGCTCCCTGCCGTAAACCCGAAAGAACTTCGGCTCAACGATTTGGCAGCCAATACTGAACGGACTTTAACTTCGCCCCCGCTTGCCAGCGCAGGTAAACTGAAATCATATATTTTATTCAGAATAATTTCAAAACTCTGTGCAAACCATTGCCTGCCCGATTTAATAAGGTTCAGGTTATTCTCGTCGAAGGTCTCGAAGTAATCAAATGATGTAACCCGGTCTGTTTCAGGGTTATTCACCAGCATATCCGTGGGGATTCGTTTACCGGTTCCCTGGTCGGGAGTAAGAAAATAACAAATTGTATCCGTGTAAAGATGGGTACTGTGCTCCCACATGGCCCGCGATGAATTATACAACCAGGTTACAGGTCCCTGGGCATAAAATACAATCTGGTCGCCCACATCAAATTTCCCGTCATCCTGCCCGGTAACCTCAATGGCACATTCTGGCAAATCGTCGGGACGGAACGCAGCATTGGGTTCAGGTAGCATTTTGCCCCCGCGCCCGAAAACACCGATTTTCATTGGATTAAGCAAAGCCATATTAATTCCCATTGCCTGCAGATCATTATAACCCAGTTGGTAAATTCCGGTTTTGGTTACGGCAAGTTTGTACCAGTTGCCTTCAGCAAGTACCGAATGGCTGGCATAAACAGCTGGCTGGCGTTTGTAAGCCTTCTGCATTTCTCCGAATCTGATCCGGAAAGCAGAAAGTTTCACCACAGTCCTGGTAAGCGTATCCATTACCAGGGGAAAAATTTCAACCCGTATCCCGCTCTGTTTCCGGCTCATAACGGTGTGAGCCGAATAGGATAAAACCGATGGAATCGCTGTGCCTGATTGCTGAATAATCCTGAATTCATTTGCGCTAACAGGTATAAAAACACAGTTATCGATGGTTACATTTTCCGAAATATTCCCATCGTAAAAAGTTTCGCTCCATACCGGCAAACTGCCAACGTTTGTATAAACGGCTTCATCGAAAGATAAATTCTGATACACGCTGTCGCCGGCCGTAACAACTACAGGACTGTCCCATAACACTGAACGTGAATAAATCTGTGCCTGCAAAAATACTGGCAACAGAATTGCCACAAGCACTAAAAAACCCATATTGGCTTTAAAGGCTGGCAATGCATGGAGAATATATGATTTTTGATTCCTGAACAACAAATACAGCAGAATTCTTAGTAAAAGTTTTGGCAATGACAAAAAGAAAAAAGGGGATATGAATCTCCTTTCCTTATTAATTTTAAAAACGGCAAAAAGG
>DGQJ01000204.1:0-1701 GCA_002389705.1 Bacteroidales bacterium UBA4417 | reverse complement strand
TTTTACGCCAACCCGGTGTACCTCAACCCGGCACTTGCCGGTAACAGGATTTGCCCCCGTGTTACCCTGAACTACCGCAACCAATACCCCGAAATCGGGGGGAATTATGTGTCGTACAGCGCCAGTTTCGACATGTATTCAAAATCAATTTCAGGTGGAATTGCAGTGCTTGCAAATTCGGACAAAAGCGGGCCACTGGCTGCTATATCGGGCAGCGCAGTTTATTCGTATCACCTGAACCTCACCAAAAAAATCACCATGAATGCAGCCCTGCAGGCAGGTTTTTTACAATACCGCCTGAACTGGGAAAACCTGGTTTTCGAAGATATGATTGTTCGCGGCACCGGCGAAATCCTGCCCAGCAGTCCCAACGAGCAACAGCCTCCGAAGCTCAATATCGGCGATGTTGATTTCTCAACAGGAATGGTTTTGGGATATGAAGAGCGATTTTACCTGGGTGCTGCGGTTCATCATATCACCAGCCCCGATATGGCTTTCTACGAAGGCAGCACCAGCCGCCTCGATCCTAAGCTCACCTTGCATGCCGGCGCTTTGTTCAACCTCGGCCAAAGCTCGGTACCCGGTCGCGAAAACGACAACCTGTCCATTTCGCCGAACATTGTGTACATGCAGCAAGGCAAATTTCACCATCTCAATGGCGGAATGTATGTAAACTTCTATCCATTTGTATCGGGCTTATGGTTCCGACACAATTTTGAGAATCCTGATGCGTTAATCGTATTATTAGGATTTCAGCAACCTACTTTTAAGGCCGGTTACAGTTTCGACTTTACGGTATCAAAAATGGGAATGCCGGCAGGTGGCGCACACGAGATATCATTTGTATGGTTTTTACCATGCCCGAAAAAAGAATTCAAGTATAAGGCAATAAAATGCCCCAGTTTTTAGTTAATACCCAAACAAACCATTAAAAGAGATGGCAAACTACGGCAAATTAGCAGCAAAAGTAATGTTTGCAGCAACAATTGCACTTCTGGTTTCTTGTAAGAGTAAAGAAACTTCGTCAACAACAGGTTGGAAATATAACGATCCCAAAAACGGGGGATTCGAAGTAGCAGATTATAAGAGCCCGATTACAGGGCCCGGTTTAGTGTATATCGAAGGCGGTACATTCACCATGGGACGCATCAGCGATGATCCTATGTACGAATGGAATAACATCCCCCGCAGGGTTACCATACCCAGTTTTTATATGGACGAAACCGAAGTTTCGAACCTCGACTATACGGAATACCTCTACTGGCTGAGCCGTGTATTTGGCACAAACTATCCACAGGTTTACCAGAAAGCCCTGCCCGATACCCTGGTATGGCGCGAAAAACTGGGTTACAACGAACCACTGATCGAAACCTACCTCCGCCACCCCGCTTACAGAAACTACCCGGTTGTAGGAGTTAGCTGGTTGCAGGCCAATGATTACTGCTTATGGCGTACCGACAGGGTGAATGAAATGCTGCTGGTGCAGAATGGCAACCTCGAACTTGATCCTTCACAAAAAGACGAAAACAACTTTAACACTGAAGCCTATCTTGCAGGTCAATACACTGGCATTGTTAACAAGCCGATGCGCGACCTTAATCCAAACGGAACCGGCGAACGCCGCGTTCGTATGGAAGATGGAATCCTGCTCTCGAAATACAGGCTGCCAACCGAAGCCGAATGGGAATTTGCAGCATACGG
>DGQJ01000273.1:6331-8281 GCA_002389705.1 Bacteroidales bacterium UBA4417 | reverse complement strand
CCTGCCGCTAACAAACGTAGCCGTTGAACTACCCTTCCAAAAGATTGAAAAATAAAAGCTAATCCTGAAAACCGGCTCAATTATTTGCCATACCGGACCTGGTGAATTTCGGATTGGTGTTTGCATTTAGGAAAATAACATTGCTTAAAAAGCCCTGTATTTAAAGTTTACAAATGTTCAATGGTTTATTGCGCCAACATTTGTAATTTTATGGTGCGTGGTGCACACATCATAATATTTAACTCCATGTAAGCTCANNAAAGTGCCGGTTCGCGGTATCACAATTATGATACAGGCGGTCGACCAAACCAATGAAATCAGCAAGGAAGTATATGTGTGCGATCTGCAAACCGACAGTAGCGGGTGTTTTGCCCATACATTNNGCTATGGCAGGTTTTTAACCCTGGAAGTACGCAGGATTACTGACCTGGCTATTAAAATTAACCGCGAAAACAAAGGCCCGCTGCGCGATACGCTTATTGTTTCGTGGGAAACCAATGGAACAGAAGGCGAGGATTTTTATCCCTACAAAATTGTGAACTACAGTATAAATTCCCAAACAGGCCTGATATGGGTAGGCGGAGAGGTAAAATCAGAAATCAGGACCAAAGTATATGCCGATAAAAATACCGTTGTACATTGGGAATTGTTCCGTAACGGCACCCACAGGCATATTTTTGATACTATATTCTGTAAACGGGATGTGGCCAACAGCATTGGTTTGGTGTATTGAAANNCTTGTTGCATTGCAACATGGGCAGTTATACAGTTGCACAGGCCTTGTTGCATTGCAACATGGGCAGTTATACAGTTACACAGGTCTTGTTGCATTGCAACATGGGCAGTTTTACTGTTACACATGCCTTGTTGCGTTGCAACATAAGCAGATTTACTGTTACACATGCCTTGTTGCGTTGCAACAAGGGCAGATGTACTGCTACACAAGCCTTGTTGCGTTGCAACATGCTTTGCAGTACATTTTGCCAAAACGAGCTTCAACGGTTGTAGTAATGGATTGGAAAATCTATAAAACCTTCAGATCTGATTACGCGCTCTCTCCATTTTCCTTTTTTCTGTCGACTGATGATTGGCGCATGAAGCAAAATGCTGCAACCTCCACCCGTGAAGGGCCGGGATTAATCGTAAAATAGCGCGAAAGCTTTTAAATTCATCTCATCACTTTCGCTATTTTTGCAATTCAAATTTTTAAAAATGGCTAAATTTCTGAAATGGATTGGTGGCAGTATAGGCTGGGCAGCAGGTGGGCCTATTGGCGCGTTGCTTGGATTTGCGCTGGGCTCAATGATTGATGGCATGCAAAGCGGCGAATACGCTTACGAACCGCAAAACAGGCCTAATTTTAATAAACCCCAGACTACCCCCAACGATTTTATATTCAGCCTGCTGATACTGGCTTCGGCAGTTATGAAATCGGATCAAAAGGTACTCCGATCGGAGCTGGATTTTGTAAAACGTTTCCTGCTGCAGCAATTTGGCGAAAGCGAGGCCGAAAGGCAGTTGCTGATCCTGCGCGAACTGTTGAAAAAGGAATATGATCTGCAACAGGTGGGTATGCAGATCAGGCAGTATATGGAATATCCCTCACGCCTGCAACTGATGCATTTCCTGTTTGGGCTTGCCGCCGCCGATGCCCAGGTGCACGACTCCGAAATACAGGTTATTACCCGCATAGCCGGGATACTTGGCATCAGCAACAGTGATTTCGAGAGTATCAAAGCCATGTTTGTAAAAGATACTACCAGCGCCTACCGTGTTCTCGAAATTACCCCTGATGCATCCGACGAGGAACTGAAAAAGGCTTATCGCCGCATGGCCCTCAAATACCATCCCGATAAGGTGGCCCACCTGGGCGATGATGTTCAGAAAGCGGCTAACGCCAAAATACAGGAAGTTAACGCGGCTTACGAAAGTATCAAGAAGCAGAGAGGA
>DGQJ01000273.1:0-6253 GCA_002389705.1 Bacteroidales bacterium UBA4417 | reverse complement strand
AACAAGGAACCTGAAACCCTTGAAACTCTTCAAACATTCATAACTTATCAACGCAATTACTCAAACGTGAAATTAAGCAAATCTATTCTCAGGATGCGGGTCATAAGTTCATACAAATGTGAGTTATAGGAATTAAACTCCTGCGGCTGTTCAAAAAAGCATTCAACCGCCACCGAGAAAAACTCATGCAGGTTAGTTCCTCCGTACAACCTGAAAATAGAATTGTTTCCTTCCTCAATTTTCTTCATTTCTGCTTTCGCCAGTTGCTCAAATTCAAGCAAGGCTTCCCTGTCGATAAAATCGTACCCCTGGTTATCAAATATATTCGAAAGCCGCAGTGCATGGGCCATTTCGTGCATGGCCAGGTTACGGCCATCGTTCAGGTTGTTGAAACCCGCCCTGAAATTATTCCACGATAACACAATGGCTCCCCCGGCATTTACTTCGCCTTGGTGATACTGCCCGGTGAACGCCGAATAATACTCCTCGGCATACAAGATAATGGTTTTAAACCGCTGGAAATATACATCGGGATATCCGTAGGCAAGCTGAATGGCCGAAGCAGCCACCAGCACCCGCATTTCGTCAGTTATTTTTTCTATGTTTTTGCCGGCCCTGAAATCTTTCATCCGGATAAACCGGCATACCCGCTTCTCGAATTTCCGCCTTCCGTTTTCGCCAAGCATTTTGTAAACCACGAAGTTTTGCACGAGCAACTCCCTGTAGTTGGGTGACGTACCTGTGTTGAACAAAGCCTTGCAGCGTCTGCCGGCAAAAAGACCGTAAGGCAAATTGCCAAACAGGAAAAACAGCAGGTAAAACACAATTCCGGCAACAATAGTAAAAAGTACGATTTCCATATCAGGGTATATTCTGCTGCAAGATACTCAAAATCATGGTTGGTGATAAGCATTGCAGATAATTCATAACTTTTGTTCAATCCAGATGGAAACATCTGTACATTTGCCGCCTGAAATTCTGCCTTTCCATATATTGAAACGCTTCATGAAAATAGCACCCCAAACACTTGAAAACCTGGTAATTCAGGCTGCAAAAAAAAAGAATGAGACATCCGGGTTTTTCAGGCAGCTGTCGAAGAAGGATTCCGGAAAGGTAGATGAAGCATTTCAAACATTGCATGAGACGGTTTTTGAAGAAGTGAACTGCCTCGATTGTGGCAATTGCTGTCGCTCGCTGGGGCCCAGGATTACCGATGCCGACATACGCCGTGTTTCGGCAGCTTTAAAAATTAAACCTTCTGAACTTACTGATAAATACCTGCACCTCGACGAAGATAACGATTACGTGTTCCGTAGCATGCCTTGCCCGTTTCTGGATACTGATAATTATTGCCGCATCTACGAGGATCGGCCGCGTGCCTGTCGTGATTACCCGCATACCGACCGCCGGCGCATGCAACAGATACTTGCACTCACGTTGAAAAATACGGAAACCTGCCCGGCCGTTTTCGAGATAGTGGAACGCTTAAAAAAATCAGGTATTTAGCCGGCAGTATGGCTGGCCGGATTAGCGGTTAAAAAGTCGCTCGTCAAAATTAAAAGGTTCAATTCCCCTGATTACAACTTCCCTGGCAGCCGGGTGAAGCGGATTCAGCAGGAAGTTGAATTCGTCCTGAACTACTACCGAGGGCACTTTTAACACGGCATATATTCCCTGAGCAACAAAGTCGTCACCAATCAGTTGTGTTGAATGTGCATGTGGTATCGACTTCCAGTCGCGCGGTAATTCAGTCTGAGAGAGCTCAGAAATAGCAATGTTGTCAGGAATTTCTATCGTTACAAGCATGTAATCCTGCGGAAGGTTTCCTAAAGGCGTATGAACCGCTATCTCGGTGGTGCACAATGCCCTCGAAGCGCTTGTATACACCATGGCTGTGCCTTTGCTGTTCCAGCGGCCACCTGTTTTTTCGGCACCCCTGCCCGATAGGTCGGCGGCAAATTTCGATTTACTCAGCCTGAAAACAATCATGCCAGCACACCGTGTTCAATGGCAATAAGTTCATCTCTCAGGATACTGATGCCAAAGGTATTATCGAGCAGCGATTTGGGTTTGATGTCGCCAAGCGCTAGGTTATCGGTTTCGAGCCAGGCATTCAATTTTTCGGCTGATCCAAACACTTCAACCCCTTTGTTGTAAAGCAAGGCGATCTCAATTATTTTCTCCGACTGCAGCGGATCGAAAGTACGTTTTTCGTTGCGGTAACGCTGCATGGTTCGTTCAGATAGGTGCAGGTATGCCGACCACTCCTGCTGGCTGAACGGGCTTTTGCTTGCAAATTTCTCGAAAGCCGGAAATTCAACACCATCGCGAACCATCTTTATCAGCGACATGGTATTGTTGTCGTCAATGTTTCCATAAGCAACCGTGGGATCAAATATTTCCATTACTTTTTTTTACAAAGATAAGCATTATGGCGTATAAATGACGACAAATGTCGTAAAAAGTAACAAATATTTCAGTTGATAAACAAACAGCCATCAGCAGTGCTTAATCAGGTAAGCCTGCAAATGCAATCTATAGGGAAACAATTGATTTATTCGTACCGAAGTGCTTCTATCGGGTCGAGTTTGGCGGCTTTTACTGCAGGCAGAATTCCCGAGAGCAAGGCAACCCCGAAACACAGTCCGAAGCCCCAAATAATCCAGTTCCAGGGTACAATAAAACTGGTGCCAATCGAAAGCGCGAGCGCGTTGCCAATGGCTATGCCGAGTATGATTCCCAGTACCCCGCCGATTTGGGCAATTACAATCGCTTCGGCCAGGAACTGGTTTCGTATGGTGTGTTTGGTAGCACCAATGGCTTTACGGATCCCGATTTCGCGGGTACGTTCAGTTACCGAAACAAGCATAATATTCATAAGCCCGATAGCGGCTCCCATCAGGGTAATGGCGCCAATTACAATGGCTGCCATTCTCAGGTAGCTGAGGCTGTCGAACAGCATATTGGCCAGGTTATCACTTTTCGAAATATCGAAACTGTCTTCTTCGCCAACTTTAACCTGCCTCAATATCCTGAAAAGGCCGGTAGCTTCATCAATTGCAGCTTCCAGTTTTGAACCATCAGTAACTGCGATGTTTATGGTATAGGATGCATTGGGGCGGGCAAATTGCTGCCGGGCATTATTAATCGGGATCAGGCAAACGTTATCGGGATTAAAGCCCAGGCTTGATCCTTTTTCTTTTAACACCCCAACAACAAGGTACCTGCCCGGTCCTATGGTAATAAATTTCCCCACCGGGTCTTCGTTGTTCTTAAAAACTTTCTTCTTAACATCGCTGCCAATAATGGTGGCTGCCACGCCATAATACACTTCGGTAGGCGACAGGTTTCGGCCCTGTACAATTTCGTTGCCGGAAGTGATCATATAATTTTCATCACAACCAATTACAGGAACATTGGGATTGGTTTTGTTGGCCGCAAATTTAACGGTTGCTGTATTGGTTGCGAAGATCGAAAGCGCTGTGGTAGCTGGAAAAGTATACGATTCCTTGAACCGGGATGCTTCTTCGAAGGTAATTTCCCTGAAATTATTGGCTTTGGCACGTTTACCCATATGAATCTGCATGGTGCGGTTGCGGATGGTGAAAGTATTGGCACCCATCATCTGGAAATTGTCGTTGAGGTAAAATTTAATGGCATCAATGGATGTGAGAATACCTACAAGCGCCATGATTCCGAAAGCTATAATCAGCACCGTAAGTGTAGTACGCATCATGTGGCTCCGAACGGATTGTAATGATATTCTGAGGTTTTCACCTACCAGGCCTCCCGACAACAATTTCATGGTTTTAATATTATTGGTAAAACGTGACTAAAAGTTAAAGTTGTTTTTTATGCCAAATGCCGGCATGGGCTGATGCAAATAAAACAGCATGGTAAAATTACTGATTTAATTTACACTCGTGCAAAAAAAAGAAGGGTAAGATAACTCCTAAAACAAAGAAATGGCCGATGACATAAACAACGACCAGAAAAGTACCGAAGCACAGAGGTACAACAACAGGAAACGGTTAGCTGAATAATAACGGGTGGCTATAAAAGTGCCTACCGGGATGGATAACAATACGGGTGTAAGTATAACAATACCAGCCAGTCCGAATTTTTTCACTATCTTAATAATCATCCGGTTCTGGCGGGTGAACCTGCGAGCCGGAATCAGTTTTGGAATATTCAGGTTGAAAAATCCGTATATTTTTACTTTCAGCAGGTGAAAATAATAGAAAAAATACCTGGTATATAGTTGTATGAGCCAACGGCTCAGGAAAAAGAATCCTATAACACCAACAATGCCTCCGGCAGTAGTGGAAAGCCAGGTTTGCAAAAAATTAAGGCCCATACCAAATGAAAGGGCAGGAGCAATCAAAAATTTGATGCTGCTTACCAGGAAGACAATGAGTATTTTGAGAAAACCCGACAATGGTTATAAAATNNTTTTTTTTTCAGGACTTCTGTCCGAATGCCAGGTCGCCGGCATCGCCAAGGCCCGGAACGATATAACCCTGGGCTGTGAGTTCATCGTCGATGGCCGCTACCCAGATAGTGGTGCCGGTTTTAGGCAGCATCCTTTTCAGGTATTCAACGCCCTGCACACTGGCTACCACCGAAACAAAGTGCGTATGCTTTGGTTTGCCGTGTGTGAGCAACGACTTGTATGATGCAACCATGGAATGTCCTGTAGCAAGCATAGGGTCGGAGAGAACCAGTATGCGGTCTTCAATTTCAGGACTCGACACATATTCGATCTGGATATCGAATTCTCCGTCCTTGCGATGCTCGCGGTATGCCGAAACAAAAGCATTATCGGCATTATCAAAATAGTTCAATAAACCCTGGTGAAGGGGCAGGCCTGCCCGTAATATGGTGGCTACAACCGGGGGAGTGTTAATTACCGGGATTTCAGCAGTACCAAGCGATGTGATCACTTCTTTGGGTTCGAAAGTCATGGTTTTGCTGATTTCATAAGCAAAAATTTCGCCTACCCGTTCCATATTTCTGCGAAAGCGCATGCGATCCTGTTGAATATTGATATCCCGCAGATCGCGTAAAAAATGGTTTACTATTGAATTCTTGCTCCCGATATTGATCACCATATTCCGAATTTTTAAACCTTTTATGATTTAGCCTTGTACCAAATTCCGGCAAAATTAACGAGTTTGGCTTAGTAATTACATGTGGGGTATTACTTTTTTTAATTTTTCCCTTACTAATTTCCAAGAGCTGAAGGCCATGCGTATAACCATCGGCAACCTGTTGTATTTGTACCGTTGATAAATTATTTTACGTGCTCCAAAATTGCTGTAAAATCTGGCCAGGCTCTCGTCATTTGAGCCCTCAAAATCAAGTGTCAATGGATTTCCTGCATGTTCCCTGATAAATATATCAATTAGCCAGGGCATGGCATGTTGCTTCCTGCCTTGGTCAGTTACTGCCGAAAACAGGAAGATGGCTTTGCCATGGCAGGTAACCCATAAAACGGCGGCAAGCAGATGGCTGACTGTGTCGGTAACACCCCATACCTGCCCTGTGCCATTTTGCAGACTTTGCTCCGCCACTTGTTGTATAAGCTTATACTGGGGATCTTTAAGGTGTACTAATTGTTGACCCTTATACATCCTGAATAACGAAATAAGTTCATCAGGATTTACATGCTTAATTAAGGTGAGCTTATTTTGCTGTGCCTTTTTCAGGTTACGTTGCAAATTGCTATGGTAGCCGGAAGCAATTTCGGCATATCCGGGTTGCAGGTCGAGCTCGAGGTTGGTGTTGGAATGAATATTTTTACCAGATACCAGGGTATTGGAAGTATTCAGATTGATATCGATAAACCTGTATGTTGCAGGAATATTGGTTAAAAATTCGCGAACCATGTCTTCGGTAGGCAGTGAACGCGAAAAAAGTCCCAGCTGCTGGGTGAAATATGGTTGCATGATGTAGCCTATTCCGGCTTTTGACGATACCGGCAAGGGAAATACATTTTCATAGTTTTTATCCACCAGGGCACACCATCCGGGGCTCACGATATCCAGGAACCAGGAGCAGGCGTTCAGGTTTCCGTTAACAGCACAGGCAATGCTTTGGTCCCATCGAACCTTATCAATCATCTCGTGCTGTAAAAACTGTATCATGAAAAGGTTGGTTAAATTTAAGTGAAGTAGTTAGATTTGATTTTACGAAATAAAAAAATCAGTGCTTAGGTATCAGGTTTCACGGTCATTGCGAGGAGGTACGACGA
>DGQJ01000359.1 GCA_002389705.1 Bacteroidales bacterium UBA4417 | reverse complement strand
AAAATGAGCCTTTTCCCTGACGTTGGGATGAGTTAAAAAAAATAAATATTAATTGCATGTACATGAAAGATATTTCTACATTTCCTCTGAAAATAATTTGAATAAACAGGTCAGAGGGAACCTACATGATTTTTTCATTGGTGTTTGTGAAATAGATTTTTTTCATGTAGGTTTGAGCCGTTTTAAACTTTTCTAACAAATGGCTCAGCATACAGATCCAAAACTCAATTACGAAGAAACAAAAAAACGGATTGGCTACGTTACACGCAAAAAAGCTACGCAGGAAACCTACGACAGGATTGGCTTTATGTCGGGACTGGAAGTACACCAGCAACTGAAAACCGAACAAAAACTGTTTTGTCGCTGCCCGGCCGGAGTATTCCAGAAGCCCGGAGATTTCGATGCTGAAGTTGTACGCCATATGAGGCCCACCCTCAGTGAACTTGGCGAGTATGACGGCACAGCCCTCATGGAGTTTAAAACCCGTAAAAATATAATCTACAGGCTCAAAAGCAAATCGACCTGCACCTACGAAGTTGATGACACCCCTCCATTTCCACTGAACAGGCAGGCCCTGGAGCAGGCCATCGAAATATCGCTGGTATCGAAACTGAATATTGTTGGCGAAGTGCACATTACCCGCAAACAGTACCTCGACGGCAGTATTCCAACAGGTTTTCAGCGCACGGCCATCATCGGCGTTGAAGGCGAAATTCCGCTCAAAAACAAGAAAGTACGATTGATACAGCTGAGCCTCGAAGAAGACTCATGCCGCGAAGTTAGCGACATCGGCCACACCAGGGTGTACCGTACCGACAGGCTTGGAATGCCGCTTATTGAAACAGTCACTTACCCGGATATGACCAACCCCGATGAAGTGAAAGAGGCATGCAATTATATCCGTTTCCTGGGGAGAAGCACCGGCAAGGTGCGCACCGGGATGGGTGCCGGCAGGCAGGATGTAAACGTTAGCTGCAAGGGCGGAACCCGGGTTGAGATAAAAGGCGTGGCGCACAGCCGCTGGATTCCGGAACTTACCCACAACGAATGCTTTCGCCAATGGGCACTGCTGGCCATTCGTGATCAGCTGAATGCCCGTGTTCCCGATGCAAAATCGTGGGCTATTTCGCACACATTTCTGGATGTACATGTTTTTAACTCGAAAAACGGATTCACCAAAGAAGCCAAAGCCAATGGTTTGAAACTGGTTGCTGTTAACCTACCGGGATTCAAAGGGATTCTGTCGCATTTCACCCAACCCGGCAAAGTTTTTGCCAATGAACTTATTGAGCGGCTCAAAGTAATTGCCTGCATCGAAATGCCCAATATGGCGCACAGCGAAGAAATTGATCCTTTGTTTGCCGCCACGGAATGGGAAAAAATAGCCGCCTTGCTCAAACCAGGCGAAAACGATGCCCAGCTTATTATCCGCGGGCCAGAAGAAGATATCCAGACCGCTCTGGAAACCGTTGAAGAGCGTTGCCGCATGGCTTTTGCAGGCGTTCCGCCCGAAACACGCAAATCATTCGAAAACGGGACTACCATTTTTGAACGCGTACTGCCAGGTGCCGACCGCATGTACCCCGATACCGATTCGGCCCCTATACCACTCGAAAACGAGTTGATTGAAAGGCTGGGAAAGAAGAAACCTCAGGAAGTAATTGAACGATATCATCAACTTAAAAACTGGAATGTGCCCGAAGACTGTTATACCTATATTTTCAGAAAAAACCTCTTCCCGCTCATCGAACGCATCATTCAGGAACTGGATATCAGCCCGGCATTTGTCGGAAAATTCTTTGGTCACGCGGTGAAATGGGTCGAAGGACAATACAAGCCTGTGGCAGAATTCGATTACAAAATAATTTATGCGCTGTTGCGCTTTATCAGGCAAAAAGACCTGGACCTGAGTATTGCCAGGCGGATGCTGCCATTGGTATACCAGTATCCCAAAATGGAATTTGAATCGGTGCTCACAAGTATTAATTTTAAAAGGATTCAGGGCGAGGATATTGTTTCGAAGGTTCCATTCCTGCGAAATAAATTTGCCGAAATCAGGCTTTCGAAAGGAGATGACGTTGAGCATAACTGGATCATGGGCCAACTTCGCCGGCAGGCTGAAGGCAATATGAAAATGCAGGATTTGCATGCTGCCATCGGAATCATAAAATAACCCCCGTTCGCATTTTCTGCACCAACAATCAATTTCACAGCATTATTTTATCGAAAAGTAAAAACAGAAAACCAGATGACTGACGATATTTTCCAGGGATACAAAGGAGCAGCACTCGAAGTTCTAAAAAAATTCAATGTACGTGTATGGGGTCAGGCCATCGTGAAAACCACGCGTGGCGAATTTATAGGCACCGTGCTGCCACGCTCGGAGAACGACGACGACAAACATATTGTAATGAAAATCCCAACCGGTTATAACATTGGCCTCGATGTGGCTACCATCACCGGGATGAAAGAAACCGGCTATAAAAAAGCCAACTATAAAATCCCTGAAAAGGAGTTTCCATACACCGAGGGACTGCCAAAAGTTAAACTGATAGGAACCGGGGGCACCATTGCCTCGCGGCTCGATTATCGCACAGGGGCTGTTATTCCTGCTTTTTCGCCGGGCGAACTCTACGGAGCCGTACCCGAACTGGCGTCCATCTGCAACCTTACTACCGAGAAAATTTTTGCCGTTTTCAGCGAAAACATGGCGCCCGACAACTACAAAAAACTGGCCATTGCGATTGGCAAAGAAATTGAGGCCGGTGTTGACGGCATCGTAATCGGGCATGGAACCGATACCCTGCATCATACCGCGGCAGCGCTCACTTTTATGGTTCAAAATTCGCCTGTACCCATTGTGCTGGTGGGTTCCCAGCGCTCAAGCGACAGGCCCAGCTCCGATGCTGCACTTAACCTGATGCATGCCTGTACCGCCGCCGGACATGGCAATATTGCCGAAGTGATGATTTGTATGTTTGGCCCGACCAGCGACGAGTATGGTTTCCTGCACAAAGGCACCCGGGTACGAAAAATGCATTCGTCGTATCGATCAACCTTCCGCACCATTGGCGATACACCCATGGCCACCATCACCCGCAAGGGGCTTAAACCCATTAAAGAAAAATACAACCACCGCCGCAAGGATCGCAATGTGACTATCCTCCCTTATTTCGAGGAAAAAGTTTCCATCGTGTACTATTATCCCAACATGCAGCCCGACATTATTGATTCACTGGTTGAAAATGGTTATAAAGGCATAGTGATTGCCGGCACAGGATTGGGCCATGTGAACAAACCCCTCTACCCAGCTATTGAGCGGGCAGCAAAGGCCGGTGTAGCCATTTACATGACTGTGCAAACCCTGTGGGGATATGTACACATGTTTGTGTACGATACCGGCCGCGACCTGATGGCAAAAGGCGTTGTACCTGCCGAAAATATGCTTCCCGAAGTAGCCTACATCAAATTAGGCTGGGCCCTGGGGCAAACCAGCGACCTGGAAGAAGTGAAACGGATTATGCTCACACCGATAAACGATGAAATTACGGCCCGGGAGCCTTACAACGGGTACCTGGTGTACCAGGGCGGAGTGCCGGAGGTTGAGGATTTTATCAGGAAAGTGCATAAATAATAACCCGGCGGGAATACGGGCCAAGGCAAAGGAATGATGCTTTCAGTGAGAGGAATGCATCAGTTTCGAAATAGCTTCTAACAGTTTTGCTTTGCTCACAGGTTTTACCATATATTCATTACAACCTGCATCGAGGGCTGCCTGTTCGTCGTTGGATGAAATTAAACCCGACAATGCAATAACCGGCAAAACAGGCAGTTGTTCCCTTACCTTTCGTGTGGATTCCAGTCCATCCATACCCGGCATTTTCATATCGGTAATCAGCAGGCTTATATTCGGATGTTCCCTGCAAAGTTCAACGGTTTCGAAACCATTGCGCGCACGCAGCACTTTGAACGAAGCCTTTTTCAACACAATTTCCAGGTATTTGTAATTTGAATCATCGTCTTCGGCAACCACAACCAGGGGCAACTCACCATTTCCTTTTGCAGGGATTTCAACGAGGTCTGGCTTTATTGCCTCGGCAGGGATCGTAAACCAGAATGTTGATCCCTGGTTTATTTCCGATTTAACCCATAAGTCACCGCCCAGCAGTTTTACAAATCCGCGGGCAATGGAAAGTCCCAGTCCGGAACCTTCGTAACCCCGGGAAATTGATAAATCGGCCTGCCTGAAAACATCAAAAATCACGGTAAGCAGTTCCTCCGAAATACCCGAACCGGTATCGCTCACAGAAAAAGTATGAAATCCAGGTTTCAGTTCATATCCAACGGTTATTGATCCTTTTTTGGTGAACTTAACTGCATTATCGGTGAGGTGATAAAATATTTTCGACAGCAGATCTTCGTCTGTCATGATTTCAATATTTCGCTCAGGAAAATTAAAAACAATATCAAGCCTCAGATTACGCGATTCGCAGCTGGCAACTACGTGTTTCCTTATCTTATTGATGAATTTACTCAGCAAAAAGGATCGTTTATTGATTTCGGTGAGGCCGGAAACGATCATCGAAATATCCATATACCCGTTAATGGTATTGATCAGCCTGGTACTGCTCTTTTTAATCATCCGGCTAAACTCAATGCGATCCTCGTCAGAACTGTCCAATTGGGTAATCATTTCGCTGAACCCAATAATCCCGTTGAGTGGGGTTCGGAGTTCGTGTGATATATTGCGGAGAAAAGCCGATTTCAGTTTATCGCTGGCTTCGGCTTTTTCCATTGCTTTCATCAGCGCATTCCGAACCTGAAGTCGTTCGGTAATATCGCGGAATACGCCCTGCAAAATATTTCTTCCGTTCAGCGTAATGTTATTCGAAAGTACTTCCACCGGAATTTCAGTACCATCGGATCTTAATACTACACTTTCAATGGGTAACTGATCTTCTTTGCGGATCGCAATTCCGACATGTTTCTCAAACGATTCGGTAGCAAACTCCTTATGCCTGGCAGGATGCAACTGGGTTTGATGAAGTGTACGGATTTTATTTATAGAGTAGCCCAGCATTGAACATGCAACTGGGTTTGCATCAATGAGCATTCCTGTTTCAATATCGGCCAGTATAATTGCGTCAGGCGATGCCTCGAAAAGCTGCCTGTAGCGTTCTTCGCTTTCCTTCAGGGCGTCTTCGAACTTTATTCGTTTTGTAATATCTTCCTTAACGCACAGGTAATGAGAAACTAAGCCTTCAGCATCGCGGATGGGAACTATCAGTGCGCTTTCCCAGAAAAGCTCGCCGGTTTTCTTACGGTTATGAAAAATGCCTTCCCATTTCTGACCCGATTTTATGGTAGCCCAAAGCGACCTGTAAGTTTCGCGGGGCGTATTTCCTGACGCAAAAACCGAAGGGCTTTTCCCTACCAGCTCCTTGATTGCATAACCTGAAGTTTCGCAGCCGGCAGGATTTACATACTCCATTATACCGTCCAGGTTGGTAATGACGATTGTATTGGGGTTTTGTTGCACCACCGACGACAACTTATGAAGTTCCTTATCCGACAATCGTCTTCGGGTGATATCGCGGCTCACACCCCGGTAACCTGTAAGTTCGCCTAAGTCAGAATGAACCGGCACTCCGCTGGTTTCGAAATACAGGAAATGCCCGTCGCGGTGCCTGTATTTATTTACCAGCGAATTAAAAGGCTTCGATTGCTTAACAATATCTTCGGAATTTGAAATAATTTCGGCGATATTTTCGTGATAAATGAACTCAAACGGCGACTTGCCGATCACTTCTTCGGGAGGGTAACCCAGCAGGTTTGTAAATTGCGGGCTCACATAGGTATATTTTCCCTGCAGGTTGGTTTCCCAGATCATATCCGATGTGGATTCGACCAGCGATTTGAACTTGGTTTCGCTTTCGCGGAGCTCTTTTTCGGCCTGCTTACGTTCTGTAATGTCGTGTGCCATCACAATACACACTTTTTCACCAAAATAAGTACCTTGTACGGCACGCACTTCTTTCGGAAATATTTCGCCGTTCGAGCGTTGCCCCCAGAATTCGAACTGTTGTTGTTCGCCTTCAAAAACACGCGCTATCATGCTGGCAACAGCATCAAGATCGTTTTTACCGGGAGCTGAAACAAATAAAGGGGATTTCCCGATCAGGACTTCGCGTGGGTAACCATACATTTTTACGGCTCCTTCGTTTACATCCAGAAATATCCCTTCCCTGTTTTGAATGTAAATGGCGTCGGTAACATTATTAAAGAGTTCGCGGTAGCTGTTTTCGTTTTCAAGCAGGGCCCGACTGGCAAGCTTACCGACCGAAATATCATTAAATGAGAAAATTGCGTCAACAGGCTTACCCGTCATATCGCTTACCAGGTTGGCCCTTACCTCTACTTCAAAAGACTTGCCCTGGCTGTTAACTGCTGTCATTTCACCAACCCAGTTGGTATGCATCTTCAGTTTCGGAATCAGATCATGATTTTCAGTTTCCGGTTTCCAGAATGTATGGATGAATTTTCCCAACACATCACCCGGGTAAGCAATATCCCACAGTTTATAAAATGAAGGATTAACGTAGGTTATAATGCCTTTGAGGTCGGTTATTGCAATGGCATTAATAGAGGATTCGATGGCCAGGTGTTTTACCAGTATTGCTTCCTCAGCTTTTTTACGTTGCGATATGTCGGACCAGATACAATGTGTTTGTTTAAAATCACCGTTTTCGTGGTGCTCAACAATACCATCGAATGTAACAAACACAACAGAACCATCTTTACATACCAACTCAAATTCAAAACCATTGATACGCCCGGTTTCTTTGAAATAAGGAAATCTTTTCTCTACCAGCGCAGCCGATTCGGCAGTCATAAACTCGGTAAAATGATGCCCAATAACTTCTTCTCTTGTATATCCTAACTTTTGCAGCCATGCAGGATTTACATCCAGGAAACACGCTTTTTCATCGAGCGACTGGTAATTTACCGGCGCATCCTGATATACTTTCCGGTAATAATTTTCATTCTTTATTACCTCAGCTAATGATCGGGAATAGCTCAGCTTTTCTGCCTTAAAAGCAGCCTCGAGTTTGGTAAAAGCCAGCCTGGCTTCATCCAGCTCTTTTAAGAGTTTCTCGATGGTCTGCTGCTGGTTTTCTGATTCGTTTCCCATTGAAAATGATGCTATTATCCGGTAATTTTTAATGTAAAATAAAAGATGCTTCCTTTTCCTTCTTCACTTTCAACCCAGATGTTTCCACCGTGTTTTTCAACAAATTCCTTGCATAGGATTAAACCCAGGCCGGTAGATACTTCACCTTCGGTGCCTTTGGTTTTGTTGTTAGTATCGATACGGAAGATTTTATGGATCAAATCTGCAGCAATCCCAATACCAGTATCTTTAACAGCTATGGTTACAAAATGTTCTCCTGAGGGTGTAGCTGAAATATGCACTTTCCCACCCCTGTGTGTAAACTTTACGGCATTGGTAAGCAGGTTACGGACAATGGTCATCAGCATATGAATATCGGCAACTACCTCAAGGCCGGCTGGTACATCAACCGATACTTCAATTTCTTTAAGCTGCGCACTGTGAGTAATCACTTCCAGGCAACTTTCAATCAAAGGAAGCAGGGTTGTGTTGCGGGGTTCGAACTGTGTAATTTCGCGGTGAAGCATCGACCATTCGAGCAGGTTTTCGAGCAACTGGTACAGGTTGAGCGCTGAACCACGCATCAGGCTTATGATCGACCTGAGTTCTTTCTCGGGTAATGTATCAAATTCCTCGTCGAGTATTTCGGTAAAACCCAGGAACGAGGTAAACGGGCTGCGGAGATCGTGGGCTATAATGGAGAAAAATTTATCCTTGCTATTGTTGATGGCCTGTAAATCTTCAGCATTTTTCTGGAGCTGATCTTCAAATCGTTTTTGCTCCGTCATATCGATGATAATGCCCCTTGTACCAATACACCTGTTATTCACGATAACAGGAACCGTATGGATTGAAATCGGGAATGTGCTCCCGGTTTTAGAAATTCCGGTCATAAGCGCCCTGTCGGCACGTTTATATTCGTACACAGCCTCAATATGCAGATGCATATCATCGCGGCTTTCGGGAGCTGCCAGTTGGTCGAGCAGCAAATAGGTATTGAGATCATGAGGCATGTAGCCAAAAAGCCTGAAACCGGTATCATTCAGGTAAATAATTTTGCCGCTGAAATCGGCTTCGTAAATCGTTTCGGGCAGCAGTTCAACCAGGTCGAGGTAGCGTCGTTTGCTCTCAATCAGATCCTGTTCTACCAGCTTGCGTTCAGCAATTTCATTTTGCAGTCCGGCATTATGAAGCCGCTGTACCCTGTACCTGATGATGCCGAAAATGATTAGGCTGGCAGCAATGAGGGCTAACAGCAGGAACCACCAGGTAAGGTAAAAGGGAGGTTTTATGGTGATGGTTTCTGAACGTTTTACCTGGCTCCAGGCACCTGAGAAATTTTTAGCCATCACGCAAAGTGAATATTTGCCAGGTTTTAAGCCTATATATTTCACATTGTCGAGCATGGGTTGCGAAATTTGTTGCCAGTCCTGGTCGAAGCCTTCGAGTTTGTATTTATACTCAATCAGATCCTCGTTAATAAAGGATATGCCCCTGAAATGAAATACCAGGGTGTTGCTTGAGTTTTTAAGCGAATTTTCGCGGTTTAAAGGATATCGGATTCCTTTGCTGTCCTCGGCATACAGCAGTTTTATTTCAGGAACTGATATTACAGCATTGTTATACCCGGGTTCAAAACATGTGAGACCACGATCGGTTCCAATCCAAACCCGTCCTTTGGAATCGGACATGCCTGCTGCCCGGTTTGTTTCCCAGCCAGCCAGCCCGTTGTAAATATTAAAAACCTCCAGATTATCCCTGGTGTCCCATTTATAAACGCCTGTATTGGAACCAAACCAGAAATTATCATTACTATCCTGAAAAATAAAAAAAACAGGTGTATTTATTTCAATATCGTGAGAATGGAATTTTTCCATCAGGCCGTTTTTAATTACGAACAACCCGTTATTGCAGCCAACATACTGAACACCACTTTTACTTTTATAATAGGAATACACGTTCTCTGTTTTATGTCTTTCAGCCGCAGGTACTCTTTCAACTTTATCCTTCACGATATGCCACAGGCCATTGGAGCCGGTTACATAAATACCATCTTTATCATCAGAAAAAATTTTCCGGATTACATTGCTGGGGATTGTATAAAACTGGTAATGAACAAGTTCTTTATTCCTGATATACAGGAGCACAGTGTCAGCACCCACCCATATTCTGCCATTCCTGTCCTGGTGAACCACATTGGTTACCGGGTATTTATCAGAGCTGTACCAATTTATGTTTAAATCGGGTTTAAGTTCTCCGATACCCCGGCTGATTGAGGCAAACCATATATTTCCTTCCCGGTCCTTCATCATATCGCCTACCCGCCGGGTGTTCAATTTCCGGTCAGGAAACTCAATTACTTTAAAGGTGTTGTTCGGGCTAAGTATTGAAAGGCCGTTATTATGCCCGAGAACAATTTTCCCATCATTGGTTTCGGATATGGCAGTAACCTCATCTTCAAGCATACCATTCCGCCTGAAATAATTGATTACCTTGAGGTTATTGATTTTATTGATACCACGGGTGTCGGTAATCCATACGTTTTGTTCCCTGTCGATGAAAATGGAAGTTGCCCCATGCGAAGAAAATCCATTATCAAACATAAGCGGAACAGGTATATCACTTTTGTTCGAGATGTAATATTTGGCCCAGATGTTGCCAAAAAACACATTCCCGTTGTTGTCGGAATTTACATACGAATAGTAAAAAATGGAAGGATGAGGCAGCTTAAATTTATCTGTAACTTTCCTGAAAGTATTATTCTGGATATAACCCAGCCAGTTTTCGGTCAACACCCACAGCTTTTCGTTCACGGTGTTCCGGTTGCCAAAGTTTATGGCTATAATATCAGTGCCATAGGGTTTTACCAGGTTTGTGAGGCTCCAGTCCTGCCTGGCTCCATTTACAATACAAATGCCTGTTTTGGTCGAAAGCAAAAACTCCTGGTTTTTAGCCACAACCGTATACACATAATTTAATGCCGGATTTGGTGATATACGAAAATGTGACCAGGTGTTATTTTCCCAAATGAAATAACCATTGAAGCTTCCAACACAGATAACCGGTTTGTTGTTTTTGTATAACACATCGAACGAGTTCATCAGGTAATTGCGCTGCTCCCTGGGTGGAGGGTTTATTTTCCCCCACTTGTTTCCATCCCTGAAAACAATAGTATCGAGTATATTATCGGGCATGGCCCATAATATGCCCCTGGCATCTATTTTAACCTTTCGGTAAAACTGGTATGGAAGCCCGTCCTTCAGATCGAAATTGGCAAACCGGAAACCATCGTATTTGGAAATTCCATAGCTGGTTGCAAACCACATCATACCATCATTGTCCTGACAAGCATCGTTGATATTACGAGTCGGCAGGCCTTCCTTCAAGGCATATGACTTTACAAAAAATTGCTGAGCCAGGCTGTTTCTGAAAAACAACAACAGAAGAAATGAAATAAAAATAAATTTGTTACAGCTGGCTTTCATTCGTTAATTTCATTTCATCATGAAGAAAAAATATTTATAATATAATTGTTTTTGCACCAGGCAATTCGTGTGCTGAATTGTCAGCAATAACGCACAACTGCTCATTTTAGTACGTTTCCAAGTCTGTTATCAACCATGGGGATAAATTTGCAATAGACGCATAACAATTTCGCTTCAGCTTTTAAACCTGTTAAGGGAAAGGATATGCCCTGCAAATAGACAAACATGCACTATTATTCACGAAATTACAAATATAAAGATTATCTAAAATTGAAGCCCGTATCCTGAATTAATTATTTCAGCCTCCCCGCTATTGTGCTCAAACATAATAAAAGCACACTGAGCCCTACATTTCGCGGAAGCGCTACCAGTCAGTTACATACAACCATAACAAAAAACCGGTTTTGCCGGTGCGTACACAAATTAAGTTTGCCAGGCAGCAGGCTCAAGGTAGCAAAAGTCGCAGTGAAGATTTTTTTGCAGAGTTTCGAATCAAGCTGCGCTCAAAAATCGATCAATTACTGACAAATACTTATCTTTGCCGCAGATAAAAAAGTATAGGCATGATTCTCTTTTTTCGTAAGGATAAAACGGTGTACGCAGTACATCAGCAAACAGGTGTTAACCGCAACGATGTCCCGAAGCTGGAATGGCTTTTTGGCGATGCCCGGCAAATGAGCGAAAGCAACATAGCCGGGTTTTTTGTTGGTCCGCGGCGCGAAATGATTACGCCATGGAGCACCAACGCCGTTGAAATTACCCAGAATATGGGTATTGATGGTATTATTCGCATCGAGGAATTTACCGAAGTAGCCGGCACTGACGCCTTATACGATCATATGCTGCAGCGGCTATACACCAGCCTCAACCAGGATTTGTTCACCATTGTGAAACAACCCGATCCGATTATCGAAATTGAAGATATTGCCGAATATAATAAAAAAGAGGGGCTTGCACTCAGCCCCGAAGAAATTGAATACCTGAACGAGGTTAGCCAAAAGCTGGGCCGAAAACTTACGGATAGCGAGGTATTTGGTTTTTCGCAGGTAAATTCGGAACACTGCAGGCATAAAATTTTTAACGGCACTTTCGTGATTGATGGAGAGGAAAAGCCAGAAACGTTGTTCCAGTTGATTAAGAAAACCTCCAAAGAACATCATGGCCGGATTGTATCAGCTTACAGCGACAATGTCGCATTTATCGAAGGCCCTGTTGCCGAACAGTTTGCACCTGCTACCCAGGATAAACCTGACTATTTCGAAACAAGGGATATTGAGACCGTAATTTCGCTGAAAGCCGAAACACATAATTTCCCCACCACGGTTGAACCTTTTAACGGGGCGGCAACAGGTTCGGGCGGCGAAATACGCGACCGCATGGCCGGCGGGAAAGGTTCCATGCCTATTGCAGGTACAGCAGTTTATATGACATCGTACCCACGCACGGCAAACGGCAGGAAGTGGGAAACCGAAAACGAACCCAGGCCCTGGCTGTACCAGACACCGGAAGAAATACTGATTAAAGCCTCGAACGGGGCCAGCGATTTTGGCAACAAATTCGGGCAACCCCTTATTTGCGGATCGGTACTCACTTTTGAACATACCGAAAACGACAAACAGTACGGTTACGATAAAGTTATTATGCANNCGATAATGTTATTGTGATGGGTGGTGATAACTACCGGATTGGCATGGGTGGCGGTGCTGTTTCATCAGTCGCTACCGGCGAATACCACAGCGGCATCGAACTTAATGCAATACAACGGTCGAACCCTGAAATGCAGAAAAGGGTGTACAATGCCATCAGGGCTATGGCGGAGAGTACTGAAAATCCAATAGTATCGGTACATGACCATGGTGCCGGCGGGCACCTGAATTCACTTTCGGAACTTGTGGAGGAACAGGGCGGCACCATTGACCTGGGTAAATTGCCGGTTGGCGATCCTACCCTTTCGTTCAAGGAGATTGTCGGAAACGAATCGCAGGAGCGCATGGGGTTGGTGATCAAAGCCTCCGATGCAGGCATCCTTCAGCGTGTAGCCGAGCG
>DGQJ01000050.1 GCA_002389705.1 Bacteroidales bacterium UBA4417 | reverse complement strand
ATTAGTCCCAAAAGAAAGGTCTTGGGCAAAGTCAGTATAAACTAGTGTTCCTCCAGAATTGTTTCCAATGCATAACCTGAAATTTGCTCCAGAGTTGACTGATTTTATTGCCAAACGTCCGGCTAATGAAGAAATAGCTGAACCACTTGTTGCACCGAAACTCAAAAAGTAATCGGGAGTGGTTGCCGATNNAGAATAATACAATACATTAGCTGACGAAGTAAAAGCTTTATTAATATCCCTAGAGACTGTGCTGTTTGCTCCTGGCAAATAAACTTTATTTCCAACTGCATTGGTCAATCCAAGGTATGTCAAACTCCCATCCACAACATCAATGGTAGTTGTTTGTCCTGTTGTAACACTATGTGTTGTCCAGTTATTTGAACTGGTTCCTGCGGCACCATTGCCTCCAACATAAGCTGGTGTAGCATAATTAAAATCTTCATACAGAATCTGTGCCCACCCTGCCGAACTTAATCCGACAAGCAGGACCATGATCATAAGTCTTTTTAAGAGTAAATTTTTTTTCATAGAGATTAGATTTAAATGGTTTTCAATTTAACGACACAAATATTACATATTTTTTTGGATTGATGATACAATTATACATTAATATATTATTAGAATTTTGTGAGAAAAAAAAAGAGGCTGTATCTCCATGAAATACAGCCTCTTGAAAATATATTGAGATTGATTATTTTACTTCCTCAAAATCTACATCGGTTACTTCCTGGTCGGGCGATTTACCGGGATCGGGTCCGGGCTGGCCCTGCGGGTCTGCTCCTGGCTGGCCTTGCTGCTGGGTTGCCTTATATATTTCCTCACTTGCGGCCTGCCATACATTGTTCAGTTCTGCCATCGCAGCATCAATACCAGCTATGTCGCGGTTTTTATGCGCATCGCGAAGTTTGTTCAACGCTTGCTCAATGGGCTCCTTCTTGTCAGCGGGCAGTTTATCGCCAAATTCCTTCAGTTGTCGTTCAGTCTGGAAAATCAGCGAATCGGCCTGGTTAATCTTTTCGATTTCTTCTTTGGCTTTGCGGTCAGCATCAGCATTGGCTTCAGCTTCTTCTTTCATCCGCTTTATTTCGGCCTCGGTAAGTCCTGAGGATGCTTCGATCCGGATTTGCTGCGATTTGCCGGTACCTTTATCTTTGGCCGAAACATGCAGTATACCGTTGGCATCAATATCAAAGGTTACTTCAATTTGCGGGATTCCGCGTTGTGCCGGTGGTATGCCATCGAGGTGGAAACGGCCTAAGCTCTTGTTGCCCGAAGCCATGGGGCGTTCGCCCTGCAGGATATGGATTTCAACCGAAGGCTGGTTGTCCGAAGCCGTACTGAAGGTTTCCGATTTACGGGTAGGTATGGTTGTGTTCGATTCAATAAGCCTGGTCATTACACCACCTAATGTTTCAATACCTAATGAGAGCGGGGTAACATCGAGCAGCAGTACATCTTTTACTTCGCCTGACAAAACGCCACCCTGAATTGCAGCACCTATAGCCACAACTTCATCGGGGTTCACACCCTTCGAAGGGGTCTTGCCAAAGAAATCTTCAACTGCCTTCTGTATCACAGGCACACGGGTCGATCCGCCTACCAGAATTACTTCGTCGATATCAGCATTGGTGAGGCCTGCATCGCGCATTGCGTTGCGGCAAGGCTCAATGGTAGCGCGTACCAGGTCGTCGATCAGCTGCTCGAATTTTGCCCGGGTAAGGGTACGCACCAGGTGCTTCGGCATGCCATCAACCGGCATAATATACGGAAGGTTTATTTCGGTAGACGATGAACTTGAAAGCTCAATTTTGGCTTTTTCAGCAGCTTCTTTCAGACGCTGCATGGCCATGGCATCTTTGTGAAGGTCAATTCCTTCATCTTTTTTGAATTCATCTGCCAGCCAGTCGATAATGCGGTGGTCGAAGTCATCACCACCCAGGTGTGTATTCCCGTTGGTCGATTTTACTTCAAAAACGCCATCACCCAGTTCGAGGATGGAAATATCGAAAGTTCCGCCACCTAAGTCGTAAACGGCTACTTTAACATCTTTGTGTTTTTTGTCGAGTCCGTAAGCCAGTGCAGCTGCAGTAGGCTCATTAATAATACGGCGAACATTCAGACCGGCAATTTCACCGGCTTCTTTGGTTGCCTGGCGCTGCGAATCGCTGAAATATGCAGGTACAGTAATAACAGCTTCACTTACCGTGGTACCCAGGTAATCTTCGGCGGTTTTTTTCATTTTTTGCAAAATGATGGCTGAAATTTCCTGTGGGGTAAATGTTCGTTCGTCAATTTTTACGCGGGGTGTGTTGTTGTCACCTTTCACAACCGGGAACGGCATACGTTTAATTTCACTTGTAACGCGGTCGTAAGTTTCGCCCATAAACCTTTTTATTGACGAAATAGTTTTGGTTGGATTGGTGATAGACTGCCTTTTGGCAGGGTCACCAACTTTACGTTCACCATTGTCGGTAAATGCAACAATCGAAGGGGTTGTTCTTTTTCCTTCACTGTTTGGGATTACTACAGGTTCGTTACCTTCCATTACAGAAACGCACGAGTTAGTAGTTCCAAGATCGATACCAATTATTTTTCCCATTATATGTTAGTTTTTCAGTTATTTCTGATTTTTCTGTGATATCTGCTTCTTTTCAATCTTTATGCCATTACCGGTTATTTTGCACTTTTCGCTAAAACTATTCAGCCGAATATATATCGCCGGTTTCTGCCATGAGTGTGTAAAATGTTGTTAAATAACGTTTTAAAATCCGATTGATTCGACTATTTACTGTTGTCGTTTAATTAGCAAGATGGATGTCAGACTGCTTTGGCTTGCTGACAAAACGGCAGAAAGTGATTCGCTTTTCACAAAAAATTACAATTCTGGCGTTGCTGGAATAAATCGAAAGATATGCAGCAATTTGAGTTAATTCAGATACACCTTCTATGCATCCGAACCGATCAATAGTATTTCTTTGTAATTTTGCGATTAAACTTCGAGCCGGTACTCTAAGTCCAGTGTTGATTTCATAAGTTAAGTTTATAAAAACCATTGTCATGATAGCAAAGTCAGGAAATGTATCCAAAATCACTACGCATGTGCTTCAGGAAATGAAGCTGAAGGGCGAAAAAATCTCCATGTTAACGGGATATGATTTTTCAATGGCCCGTTTGCTTGATAAAGCTGGCATTGATGTGATTCTGGTTGGTGACTCTGCTTCCAATGTTATGGCTGGATACAGCAGTACGCTTCCGATCACGCTCGATCATATGATCTATCATGCATCATCGGTAGTCAGGGCAGTTCATCGGGCTTTTGTAGTTGTTGATATGCCATTTGGAACCTACCAGGGCAACTGGAAGGAAGCCCTATCATCAGCAATCCGGATCATGAAGGAATCGGGTGCCGATGCAGTAAAACTGGAGGGAGGTGTCGAAATTATTGAATCAGTAGAAAGAATTTTATCGGCAGGGATACCTGTGATGGGTCACCTTGGACTTACTCCCCAGTCCATTCATAAATTCGGAACCTACGTGGTGCGCGCAACCGAGGAGCGCGAAGCTCGCAAGCTGGTTGAAGATTCGCGGCTGCTTGAAAAGGCTGGTTGTTTCAGTATAGTTCTTGAGAAAATTCCTGCCAAGCTGGGTGAAGAAGTGGCCCGTAATGCAAAAATTCCGATCATAGGCATCGGTGCAGGTTCCGAAGTTGACGGACAAGTGCTCGTACTGCACGATATGCTGGGAATTACCATGGAGTTTTCGCCACGTTTCCTGCGCAGGTATATGAACCTGAGTGAGGATATCGTATCAGCTGTTCAGAATTATATCACCGATGTAAAAACACGCGATTTTCCGAATGCAAGGGAACAATACTAAACCCCGCGCCATTTCATCTGGCTTGTTGGAGGAAAATATCCTTTTCGAGGATAACCACATCATTATTATTAATAAGTTGCCTTCGCAGATTGTGCAAGGTGACAAAACCGGTGACCAGCCGCTTTCGGAACTGGTTAAGGATTATTTAAAGGTTAAATACAATAAACAAGGCGAAGTTTTCCTGGGCGTTGTTCACAGGCTCGACCGGCCGGTGAGTGGTGCAGTGGTTTTTGCGCGTACCAGTAAATCGCTAACCCGATTGAATGCACTGATTAAAAACCGGGAGGTGAACAAAACATACTGGGCTGTTGTTAAAAACCAACCACCAAAGGAAAGTGATACCCTGGTAAACTACCTCTGGAGAGACGAAGCTAAAAATAAGTCTTTTGTTACTGCCAAAAGTACAGGTAGCACTCAATTGGCATCTTTGTCGTACAAACTCCTGGCAAGCAGTGATAAATACTACTTACTTGAAATAGATCTGCAAACAGGCAGACATCACCAGATCAGAGCCCAGTTAGCCGCAATAGGTTGTCCCATTAAGGGAGACCTTAAATACGGTTTCCCCCGGTCAAATCCTGATGCATCCATACATCTGCACGCCCGAAAAGTCTCTTTTATCCATCCTGTAAGCCTTAAGCTGCTGAGTATTATTGCCCCGCTGCCAAAAGATCCTATTTGGGATTATTTCGACCGGCAATTTTCCAACTTATAATTTCGTTTGCGCCTGACGTTACTCTAAGTGTGATTCTGACACCATTATTGGGAGAAAGATTTTCAAAAGTGATCAACAAAAGACTTAATTTTTTCATTATGGGACACTAATAATGGGGCTTGGTTTATTCTTTGTAATTATATTGTTGATATATAGAGTGTTAAAAAACGAGGCATATCGTTTGTTATATACAGAGAGTGTTAAGAAAATTTGATTTTTTGATTAAAATTTCTTAACAGACTGCTCAACACCAATCTCCTGTTGCTCTCACTCATCCAAAATTAACTAGTATGCCACATAAAATGTTAAATATTAGATTCACCACAAAGTTAACAATCGTTGCTTTTGCAATGATGTTAATTGTTGTGAATGAATCATTTGGCAGGGGCGGACTCAAATTATACTCGGTTGGTAATAACGGGGCTTGGAGCCTGGCGTCCACATGGTCCCTTTCGGCAAATGGTAAAGCTTCGGAATTTGTCCCACAAAGCAATGATACATTGATTATTGATCGCACGGTTATGCAAAATGTGAATTTTTCATTTTCAGCATTTGGGAAATTACTGGTTTCAAATACCGGTGTTTTGCGTGGTGATAATGCAAATCTTACATTTAGCGGCAATTCAGAGTTAAAGTGTGGTGGTGAATTAAGGGTTAATAATTTAAATATCAGTGAGAACGCATTGTTGACAATTGAAAATGAAGGTAACGTACTGGTAAAAAATATTTGTCAGAGTACATCATCGGCCAGCCACCTGGTTGCCGGTAAACTTTCGGTTACAGGTACTTTATCTGTTGGTACTAATGTTCTTGTAAAAGGAACCGGTGCAATTGAATCAGTTCGTTATACAGGCGAAGGTTCAGCTTTGGGAGTAAGCCCCGCCTCTTCTATACCCGACGGATCATATATTACTGAATATAACTGGACCGGTGCAGTTAGCAGCAGTTGGAACGATGTTCAGAATTGGGCCGGAGCCGTTGTTCCTGGTACTTCCTCCAATGTTTCAATATTAGTTTCTCAGCACAATCCGGAAGTTACTAAAAATGCATATTCCAATAATTTGGTTGTTAATTCAGGTTCATCCTTAATTGTTTATCCTGAAGCATTAATAAACATAAACGGTAGTCTTTCTGTTAAAGGATCAGGAAAATTCCTGCTGAAAAACACCGCAGATAAAAAATCGGCTTTGTTCCTGAATGGCGATGCTACCGGGACTATTCAGTCGGAATATCAGGTAATAAAGGGAAAGAAAAATCTTGTGTCCTCCCCGGTCGAAATGGCGTATTCAAAAACATTCCTTAACATGTACCTTCGTACTTATGATGAAACAACAGGTCAATGGGGCAGTTACATTGTACCTACTAACGACCCGATGCAGGTTATGCAGGGATACGAAGTATATTCATTATCGAGCGAAGTACGTACTTTCGAGGGAACACCTGATCAGGAGCCTAAGTCGTATGAAATATCTAACTCGGGCAATGGACTTAATCTTACCGGTAATCCTTATCCTTGTTATATTGATTGGGAAAATAATGCTAACCATGCATGGCAGCGCAACGCTATCGCTTCAGCTATTTATTATCCGGACCCTTCAGGTTCAGGCAATTTTTCGGTGTACCTGCCAGGTGGCGATAACGCAGTTTCATTAAATAACGGAAGCCGTTATATTGCTCCAATGCAGGGTTTCTTTGTGAAAGCTGGAGGTGAAGGATCGCTGGTGGTAAATAAAAATTCGCGTGTAAGTAACCTGAATGAACCAAAACATGTAGTAAAGAATAACTCGATAAGGTTTAAGCTTAAAGATGCTGCCAGCGCTTCTGATGAAGTTTTGTTCCGCGTGCTCGACAATGCAACCTTTGGATTTGACAATACCCTTGATGCTGTTAAAATACAAAACGATACCGAAGCCCCTTCACTTTCCCTTTCATCTGAAGGTGATGAAAAATATGCAATAAATACGGTTCCTGACGTTAATTCATCACTCAATGTACCTGTAAATATCGAGTGTAAAAAAGCAGGTGAATACAGCATCTCGACTACCGGAAGCACTGATTTTGAATATCGTTACCCGGTGATACTTGAGGATAAAGCGCTTTCTAAATTTATTGATCTTCGGGCTGATTCAGTTTACACTTTCTATCAGTCGCCCGATATGGATCCCAAACGCTTCGAACTTCATTTTTACTCCCCGGCTGGTATCGAAGAACAATCAGTTGCAGGAACTGAGAGTGAAGAAATTTCAAGTGTGACAATCGTAGCAGGTGAAGTAACAGTAACAGGAAAGGACAACAGGATTTATACTGCAGCCTTGTATACAACGGATGGCAAATTGTTGAGTTCAACAAAAGGAAGCTTGTCAGATGGCATCAACCTTTCGACAGGAAACTACGCTGCAGGGATATGTATTCTGAAACTTTCGGACGGAATACACACAATCACTAAAAAAATAATCTCAAAATAAACTCGTCGGCTACACTGGTTTTAAAAAGGAAAATAAATGGGGAATTATCAAAACAATCAAGACCTGATGAGAAAACTTAATATTTTGTTAGCCGAAGATGATGAGATGATCGAAAAAATCACAACTTTCTACCTCAGGCGGAATGGGCATGAAGTAGATGTTGCGAAGAACGGGAACGAAGCTGTCACGCGCTTCAGGTCTAAAGAATATGATCTCATCCTTATGGATATACAAATGCCAGAAATGGATGGTCTGCAGGCTGTTAAAGAAATTCGCAAGATAGAGTTGGATTACCTTAAAAAGGGTCATACAACAATTATTGCCATCACTACCAATCCTGATAAAGCTGAATGCTTAAAAGCCGGGGTAGATGGATATGCACAAAAGCCATTTAGTTTCGATGAGTTGAGTACTCTCTTCCGTGATTATAATTTAGTTTAGTTTTCATCTCAGGTTTTTCATCTTAGTTTATTTAAGCGGAGGTTTTAACGAGCCTCCGCTTTTATTTTTTTGCTTTTATGTTGTTGCCTGTAAGTAAAATCACAATGTGCTTCCGATTATCATTGCGAAATAAATAATATTCGTGTAGGTTTGTAATTTAATAGCCACTTATGAGACTTAGGAGTCATCTTAGCAAGCATTTTTTCTTTGTTCTGGTATCCATATTTCCTGTCGTGGCTTTTTCTCAATACTATAATCTCGGACAGGATCCGGCTTCGCTGAAATGGCGTCAAATTGTTACGCCACACTTAAGGCTTGTGTATCCTGAAAACTTTGAACGCAAAGCCTTGCAAATGATTCCCGTTGCCAGCAGGTTATATACTTCGGTACCCAAATCACTTGCCTATAGTCCATCGAGAGTTCCTGTAATCATTCATAATTATAATGTTACGCCCAATGCAATAACCATTTGGGCTCCCAAACGTATCGAAGCGTATACCTCTCCTCCCCAGGATATGTATGCCGAAGATTGGATGACACAGTTGCTGGTTCATGAATACAGGCATGTGGTTCAGATGGACAGAAACAACCAGGGGTTTACCCGGATTTTGTCATGGTTCCTGGGTGAGCAGGCTGCTGTAGCCATAAATGGATTGTTTGTGCCTTCCTGGTTTATGGAAGGTGATGCCGTTTGCACCGAAACAGCCCTGGGCCCGGCCGGGCGTGGACGGATACCAAACTTTGAGATGTTGCTTCGCACCCAGGTTATGGAACAAGGAGCCTTTACCTATGATAAGGCGACTTTTGGTTCGTACAAAACTTTTGTGCCTGATCAATATGAACTCGGTTATACTTTAGTTGCAAACGTACGCCGGAAATATGGCTACCAGGCATGGGTCTCAGCCCTCAATGAAGTGGCACGGAAGCCATTTGTGTTAACGCCTTTTAATCGTGGGCTCAAAAAAGCTACCGGTTTTGGAAAAGAAGATTTGTTCAGCAATACCATGCGCGAAATGGATAGTTTATGGAAGTGGCAGGACAAACAAAATAGTATTACTGCATGTACAAAGGTTTCACCGGCAAATACGTCGAAATATGAAAACTATAAATTCCCGGTTTATGTGAGCGATAGCATTGTGGTTTCATCATTTTCGAGCATCGATGATATTACCCGTTTTGTTATCACAGGTCCTGCCGGATTTAAAGAAATAATTGCAACCCCGGGTTACCTATCTGCCGAAAATATTTCGGCAGTAAGCGTAGATTCCAAAATGCCGGCTGCAAAAAAAACGGATATCAATACCCGGGTGCCAGGTTTTTTACTGGCATGGACAGAAATCATTAACGACATTCGTTGGGAACAACGTAATTATTCGGTAATCAGAATATTCGACAGCAATACAGGCCTGATAAAAAAGCTGGCACTGAAAAGCCGGTTATTTGCACCGGCATTATCGCCCGACGGACATTTGCTGGCAGCAGTACGTACATTGCCCGAAGGCAATAGCTCACTGGTAATCATTAATATTGAAACCGGAGAGGAAATTGTTTTATTGGATTCGCCGGATACCGGGTTTTATATGAGTCCATCATGGTCAAAGGATGGTGAAAATATTGTGTTCACCTATTTTGATGGGAAGGGGAAAAGCCTGGCAGTGTATGATCTAGTTCATCAGCGGGTCACAACATTATTGCCATCGACAACCACCGAAATATCCAATCCTGTTTTTGCAGGCGATTATGTTTTGTTTAACGGTTCGTTTTCGGGTATCGAAAATATTTATGCTTTGAAGCCAGGTGCAAGTGATGTATATAAAGTTACTTCTGCCAGGTATGGTGCCCGCGATGCAAACCTGAGTCCCGATGGGAAGAGGATTGTTTATTCTGATTATTCTTCAAACGGTTACAGTCTGGCGGAAACCAGTTTTAATCCGGAAGCCTGGGCGAAATTAAACGAAATCGTGGATTTTTCGCCGTCACTTTACAAATATCTTGTAAAAGAAGAACTTAGCCTTAGCGATACTACGCCGTTGAGCGATTTAGTATTTCAGTCTGAGCCATACCGAAAAGCGGCTCATTTAATAAATTTTCATAGTTGGGCCCCGGCGTATATTAATTATATGGAAGCGGAGAATGGGGTTGGCGTATCTTTTATGTCGCAAAATGAACTCAGCACAGCAACCGCTGTGGTGGGTTATAAATATGATATGGCTGAAAAAGCTGGTAAAGTAACTGCTGATTTCAGTTGGCAGGGCTGGTTCCCGATCATAGACCTGGGCACATCCTATGGGAAGCGAACCGCCTATACCAGTGGCGAAAATTCCGTTCTCTATAGTTTTAACGAAACTGTTCTCAAAGGTGGTGTAACTGTACCATTGCTTTTCACAGGTGGTAAATATTATAAAGGATTACAGATGAAGTTGCACACAAGTTTTACGGATATTACAAACAACACTTCACCTGAAGATGATAAACTTGACGGCACATTCTTTTCATTCGATTATGGATTGTATGCATATCGCTTTATTAAGCAATCGAATAAAGATCTTTTTCCCCGATGGGGTCAATCTGTGAGCTGGGGGTTCAGGCATACTCCGTTCGGGGATAATGATTTAGGCAATATTATGTGGATATCTGGCAGGTTTTATTTCCCGGGGATTGTGAATCATCATGGTATCAGGGCTGATGTAAACTGGCAGCAACGGAACGGTGGAGATAAATACTACTTTGCTTCCGGGATCAATTACCCGAGGGGATATGTAACTCAAAATGATGAAACAGTTCAGTACATCGCCATGAATTATAAGTTTCCTTTTGCTTATCCTGACTTCTCTTTTGGTCCGCTCGTATATGTTAAAAGATTAAAGACCAATATTTTTTATGATCGCGGAGAAGCTATAACACATGGTGACATACGCAGGCTGGAGTCAGTGGGTGTGGAGTTATCTTCGGATATCCATGTTTTAAGGTTTATTTTTCCGATTGACCTTGGCTTGCGCGTGGGGTACCTTCCTGCGGAAAAGCAATATTTTACCGATCTGCTTTTTTCTGTAAATTTGTCAAATTAAATCAAGCAACGCAATATGTCATTTATCCTGAAAATACTGGTTAGTTCACTGGCTGTCTTTTTCGGAGCCTATATCCTGGATGGTGTTTACCTCGATGGATTCCCGACAGCAATCCTGGTTGCCCTGGTTATGGGTTTCCTGAATGCCTTCCTGAAACCGATCCTGGTGGTACTCACCATACCGATCACATTCTTCACGTTCGGGCTTTTCCTGTTGGTAATCAATGCTGTTATAATCTTGTTGGCCGATTCGGCGCTTTCAGGATTTGCAGTGAACAGCTTCTTTACGGCAGTGCTGTTTTCGATACTGGTATCAGTAATTACCTGGATACTCGAAGCTATTGCCCGGCCTAAATCAAACAAGCAACATGCTGATTAGCTGTTTTCATAAACTAAAAAATCTAACCCCGCATATATGCAACATCGCTTTATTACTGATCAGAAAGAAATAGACGAAATCATTAAAAAATGCCAGGTTTGTTATGTAAGTATGGTTGATGAAAATAATCATCCCTATGTACTGCCATTCAATTTTGGGTATAGTAATGGTGTTATCTTCCTGCATTCATCGCAAAAAGGCCATAAAATAGATATCCTGAAAAACAACCCGAATGTGTGCATTGCTTTCAGTACCGATCACCAGTTACGTTACCAGAGCGAGCAGGTTGCCTGCAGTTACAGCATGAAATACCGTTCGGTGCTTGCCTTTGGTAAGGTTGAATTTATTACTGATCTGGAACAGAAAAAAGAATTCCTGAATAAGGTAATGACACATTATACTGATCGTGAATTCAGCTACAACGAACCTGCTTTACGTGAAGTATGCACCTACCAGGTGAAGGTTGAAAAATTCACTGCAAAACTATACGGATATTAATCCTGCAATTTCAGATACTTTCTTCTAAAATGCGCATGCAACAGGGCAATTCCTGTTCCAAGCAGTGTGCCTGCCAGGGCGCCTGTAAGAATGTCGCCGGGATAATGAACGCCCAGGTAAATGCGGCTGTAAGCCGTTAGCATGGCGTACAACAGGCAGACAGGGATCAGATATTTTAACTTCCTGCCTGCAATGATAATCATAAAAAAAGCCACAGCAAAAGCATTGGAAGCATGCCCTGAATAAAAACCATACATCCCGCCCCTGTAGTCGTTTACAATATGTACTATGGCCTGTATGGCGGGGTCCTGTGATGGCCTTAAACGCATTACGTTGTTTTTTGCGAGGTTGCAAAACTGATCCGAAGCTACGATCAGCAGCACAATTGCGATAAGCACGGTCCAATAATGCTTCGGGAATCGTTTGTACAACAACCAAAGAAACCAGGCGTAAAGCGGAGCCCAGAAAAGCTTCGCGCTGAAAAGCCACATGATTTGGTCGAAAAACGGGTTGTGGTGCGCATTCAGGGCCAGGAAAAGGCTCTGGTCCAGCGAATTGATGGTATTCAGCATCCGGGATTAATTTTGATTTGAAATACTTAAAATCACACGAGGGTCGATCCTTTGTACGTCATAATTTCTTTCAGCTGGTCAATGGTCACCACCGAGCCGGTAACAAGTGAATTGTTAAAAATGGTGCGGGTAATAACGCCGGCTACATCTTCGGGTTTTGCAAGTTTTCCTTCTTCGTGCAGGCTGATAAATTTATCGCGGTCAGGGAAAAGTGCCAGGTCG
>DGQJ01000351.1 GCA_002389705.1 Bacteroidales bacterium UBA4417 | reverse complement strand
CGTGATTGGGAGTGCAAAGGTAAATACATTTTTTACACCTGCAACTTTTTACTGAAAAAAAATACTAAATATTTCAATTCATCCTCTAAAACCATTCATTATCAGTCTAATTCGAAATCAAAAAAAATGAAAGTTTTTTTAACCTGATCTGATGACCAGAAAAGGATTTTCAGCGTAAAAATGATTAAGTATTTATGAATCAGGGCAGAAGAAAACTACACCTTTTTTTTACCTGATTTAGCTCAGAATATCATTTAAAGGCTAATCATCGTTCATTTTTAGAAAAAAAAGTAAAAACTCATTTCATGATTCAGGATATTGAACAAATGGAAAAGACCAAATACATTTGATAATATAGCTATATAGTTGAAAACATTACACTTAACTGAATAAATACCTACAAGTAAGTATTTATTTATCATCTGAATTTAAAAATTACATTCTTATAGAATCATCGCTACCTTTGATAGAGCAAGTTATTACTACACCCCACAAGGATTAGCCGGGAACTATGTAACAACAATTTAAGCCACACTATTCTTATTTAGAAGAGTCTGACAGTCCTGAACTTTTAAATAATCTGAAACAATTTTCCAGATATATAAATTAATACTTGGTCGAGGTGATTTCTCAGTTACGAAAACCGATAAACCATATCATGCCATGCTTCAGTAAAAGAATGAAAAATCGTCCCCTCCCCTACGAACAGATTAAACAGAAATCTGTGATTCCGAATAATGAACAGCAATAACAATTAATTTGAAGAAGTAGTAGTACAAAACAATGTTTTTTACCCGGATTAAACCATGGACTCAACAATTTTAAAACACTTTCAATCGAAAGCACCAACGATTGAAGAACGCATGGCTGCTGACAAAGCCTTACGCGTGAAATTTCTGCGAATTAAACAAGGAGATTACAAACCGTCAGCTAAACGTGCAGATTCTGTATCCATTCTAGAAGTGCAGGGCCAAACCCGATTGCAGGAACTAGTTCCGATAAGGTATGCGCGTATGCTTACCTCACCATTTGCCTTCCTCAGGGGTGGAGCTACCATTATGGCTGCTGATCTTGCTGCTGGACCCAAACGTGCAAGCATGCGGCGACATGCATGTGGCGAACTTCGGCGTTTTTGCTTCGGCTGAACGCAACCTGGTTTTGGTATCAATGATTTTGACGAAACCTTGCCTGGCCCCTGGGAATGGGACTTAAAAAGACTGGTCGCAAGTATTGTAGCTTCGGGAAGATTCCTGGGAGCCAATAAACGCCTTTGCAGGCAAGGCGTGCAGGCAGCTGTTAGTTCTTACCGCAAACATATGCAGGAATATGCCCGCATGGGTTACCTTGATTTGTGGTATGCAACCATAAATGAAGCTGATATTTTAGAATTCCTGACCGGAACTGCTCAAAAAGGTGCATTAAAAATTATGGCTAAAGCCCGCCAGCGAACCCATTTGCAAGTACTCGGCAAGCTTACTGACCTGGTTGATGAAAAATACCGTCTGCGCGAAAATGCACCTTTTATCGTGAGGGAAACAAATGTTCAGGATGGACGGCCCATTGAAGAAGCTCTGGGATTATTTTTCGAATCGTATTTTCAGTCATTGGCTGATGAACGAAAATCACTGCTCAGGAATTACCGCATTACGGATGTGGTGCGAAAAATTGTTGGTGTAGGAAGCGTGGGTACCCGGTGCTGGTTAGTTTTCGTGACCGGTAATCATTCCGATGATCCCTTATTCCTTCAGATAAAGCAGGCGGAGCGCTCAGTGCTTGAACCTTACGTTTCAAAATCGATTTATGAAAACCAGGGTCAAAGGGTAGTAATTGGCCAGCGGCTGTTACAAGCTGCTCCGGATATATTCCTGGGATGGTTTCAGAGTGGCGGCGGCGACTTTTATGTGAGGCAGCTACGTGATATGAAAGGTGGTGTTGAGTTTGATCCGAATTCGACCAAAGTTGACAATATTGCTCAATATAGTTCGTTATGCGGATGGGCATTGGCACTGGCACATGCAAAGTCGGGTGACGCGGCTATGATTGCCGGTTATGCAGGTAACAGTGACGAACTGGATCAGGCCATGGTAAATTTTGCTTTTGCCTATGCCAACCAGACTGAAGAAGATTACCAGGCTTTAATTAGTGCCGCTAAAAGCGGAAGAATTAAAGTAGCTGAAGCAACTTCATAGCACATAGCCTGCCTCCTTTTAACCTAAAAAGTTTCTGACGGATTAACTGTGATACACTTGCTCTAAATTATTAAGAATAAGCAGTTTTAATAGAGTTGAACGCTGATTTTTTGTTTTGCCTGATAATGGTTATAAACATAAATGTTATATCCGGTTTCAGTTTGCGGGCATCAGAAAGATGTAAAACTATCGCCAATCTATAGGATAGTGTTTCAAAACCTACATCCGGAGAGCTTCCACGTATTCTCACGCCTTATCGTGGGTTAGCTGTTTGAAGCTGAAACTAACAAACTGACAAATTCACACTTTAGGCTAACAGCATCATTCCTGTACAGCATTCAGTTTGAGTTCCATTTTTAATTTGTAATCCCCAGTTGGTTCTGAACACTGAATGCTAAACAATATTTATCCGATATCAAGGATACGTTCTATTTATCCTTAACCTGTTTTACATTAAACACTGGCGCCTGATAATCCTTTGGGAGATAATTTGCCGGAATAGTAGTTGTATTCCCGTCGCGCTGGTTGCGGTAATGTGGCGACATAATTTCGATACCTGTTTCGTTGCAGCAATCCTGTATGTTCTGGTGAAGCTGCGAGTATATGCTCACCTGCTGGTTAGCTTCGCGGGTGTAAGCATTAATCTGGTACGAAACATAAAAATCGTCGAGGCTGGTCTGCAATACAAAGGGTTCAGGCGTTTTTAAAACCAAATCAGTACGCAAGGCAGCATTTATAAGTGCCTGGTGCATATCTTTCCATGGCACATCGTAACCAATGGTAACTGTGGTATGAATTATCAAACCAGGTTCAGGCGCCCGGGTATTGGTTGAATAGTTGGTTGTACTGCTAAGCAATACTGTTGAATTAGGCACCGTAACATCTTCATTCTTGATGGTCCTGATCCGTGTAACCAGTGTGGTTTTTTCAACCACATCGCCGGTAATGTCCCCTATTTTTACCCGGTCGCCAATCTTGAAAGGACGCATATAGGTTATGACCAATCCGGCCACCATATTAGCGATAGCACTCGACGAACCCAACGAGAATAATATACCTATAAATACCGAAACTCCTTTGAAAGCAGATGAATCGGAACCAGGCAGGTAAGGGAAAATGAGCACAAGCATAAATGCGTACAGCAGGAATTTCAAAATCCGGAAAGTAGGATGAGCCCAGTCGGCATGAAATCCATTGAGTTCGATCTGTCCTTTTTCAATCAGATTGACAAAATATTTAACCCCTTTTATGGCATACCTGAAAATGAACACAATAACCAAAATGGAGAACAAGTTTGGCAGGAATCCTATGAAACCCCGCAACGCCTTTCCAGCCGGGCCAAGGATCCATTGAAGTAAAGTGCTGGTCCACATTTTCGTTTCCGGGAATATGCTGAACAGTAAGGGCAACGAAAGGTATACAATAAATATGATGACAATGAAGCGTAAAAGGCTTGTGAGCCGTAAAACAAACTTCTCGAAATGTTCAGCGGTAAAAATCTTGATTTTGTTTATGGTAAGACCATTCAGGAATGTTTCATGATTACTAGTAAGCCGCATGTTTATCCACCGGAAAGCTTTGGTAACCAGAAAAATGATCAGGCTTAATCCGCCAATTATCAACAACACTAATCCTATTCGCTTGATCCAGTTCACAAAGCTGTGAGCTTCTTTCTCCTTCACAATGGCTGTTCTGATCAGGTTTATATATTCGGCAGCCAGCTGTTTGTGGTCCTTATTTACAATTAAACCATCCACTTTGGTCACCATCATGATGATAAGGTGATTTTTGTAGCCAATTTCTGTTCCCAATTCAGTTTCCGATAAACTGAGCGAATCAGGATTAAAAAAAGCATCCTGGTAAACCTGCCGAATACGTTTGTTAATGCTTTGGGAACGTTCTTCGGGTGAATACGAAACCATCTTTGCAAAAATATAAAACAAAGTGTCGCCAAAGGGTGCAATAGCATGCCCGGTGGCATGCAATTTTAGCGTATCAATTTTCTGCATCAGTTCAACCTTTCGCAACGAATCCTTTTCTTCAATTTTCCTGAGTTTCGCTTCCAGATCTAACGATCTCTTCCTGTCGCCCTGGTACTCAGCAAGTTCATCCTGCAAACGTACTTTCACCAGTGAGTCGAGGATATGCTCCTGGTACAGAATGGCTGCATCGGCTTCATTTTTTGATTTTTCAACGCGGGATTCATTCACCCTGCTTTTTTGCGGATAGGCACCCAATTGGCACAAACTGAACAGTATGCTCAAAAACAGATAATTGATTTTCATAAGGCGGTATTATTACTGGTAAGATATGCTGAAGCTGGCTGATACGAGAATCTGTCCTAAGTATTTGAATTTCTCCAAAAAGATCAGGTCGCCCGGAATTATTGAATGTAGTTGCTAAGCTGTTTAACCGGTTCACTATTAATCTGTTTACCCGATTAAAAATTGTGCAATCTCTTTTAATTCATCAGGAGTTACATCAGCAGCACAAGGCAAACACTAATAAGCAGTTGCTGAAACCGAACTGATTAAAAAACGCTTAAAGGAATTATTTTGCTTAAGTTTCTTCGTTAAAACATTTTCCCTTTCCTGCAATAATTGTACTGCGCTTTCTTTAACTTAGTTCCAGCCTAAGCTTAAGATTGATTTTTGCTGCAAGTTACTGAAAAATCATTTAAGTTGTAAATATGCAGCCGACAGGCCTGGTATTAATTTTTTCCTAAATTTACTGCTTGTATTTGTCTATTCAGAAAGTAATTTAGCCGGATTATGATAAAGCGACAGTTAAAAAAATCAAATACCTGGCTGGAGGATAACCGTTTTCTGGTGCTGTTCCTTTCCACGCTACTTACCCTGATATTGCCTGCATTTTTCGGTAATGGGAAGCTTTCAGAAATTATCTTCGTTGTAACGTTGAGTTTCCTTTTTATTCAAAGTACGGTGGTTGCGGATGTTCAAAAATCACGGAAGCATCTTATCAGGGTTATAGTAATTTCGATGATGGTATTAATCTGGTTAAAACCGGTTGGATTCGATTCCGTGTATGTTGATGTTGTGAAACTCGCTTTTATAGTGGCCTTTTTTATTTTTGTGGAGAGTTTCCTGATCAGGTTTATTTCGAAGAGCAAAACGGTTGATATTAATGTACTGATAACCTCCATCAACGTTTACCTGCTGGCTGGTATTATCGGGGCGAGCCTGGCATTTCTTTCGGATAGCATTTATACCGGCGCCTATAACTTTCCTTCTTACATTGAGCACCGTGTTTTCGCGCATTACCTGTATTACAGTTTTGTAACCATGTCAACAGTTGGCTATGGTGATATTACGCCCCGTATCCCCGAGACACAGACACTTGCTTATCTTATTTCAATTACAGGTCAGTTGTATGTGGCTATAATTATCGCATTTCTGATCGGTAAGTTTTTGATGCAGGGCGATCAGAAAAATAAGGATTAAGGGAGGGCGATCAGGTAAAAAATCTGGGTCCTGGTTTCTTCACAATCCGTTAATGACACTGGTAGGCCATCATACAATCCTTTGCATGGGGGGATAATCTTTATGATGCGGGCTAAATCAATGATTCCCGGTGCTTACGAACATGGCAGTAAACTTGCTGCTGTAGCAACTGCACTTGGCTTCTTCGTTTCTGTTTTCAAGTTAATCCTGAGAAATTCATAATCAGTTTTTGGGGATTACAACACATTGTTCGACATTTATTAACTTAAACGCTGCTGTGGACAGGCAAGGTACAAATGCCATTACACAGAACCCAAGGCCCAAATTCCAAAAGTTACTTACTGAGCACAAAGCACAATTCACCCTACACCAGGCAATAATAAAACCCCTTAAAGTTTGGAATCTGAAACTTGAAATTTGGGTCTACTACTAGAGAATTCCCCTCTCCTGTAGCTCATATATAAGCTCGAAAATATGAGCTTTACCTGCTTTCTTTAAAATATTCCCACGGTGGGTATTTACAGTAAATGGGCTCAGGAAAAGTTTTTCAGAAATCTGTTCAGTGTTCATTCCCGATTCAATAAGTTTGATAATCTCAAATTCACGATCACTAAAAACATTACCCATATTCAACATTTCATCATCAGGATACCTCAAAAAAGACAAATCATTCCCAATATAATAATGAAACCCATGTTTAATCTTTTTGAAACCATCGATATTTGTATGTATCTTAAGATAGAAAACGGTTTTATAAGGGACGGTAGTATAATACATATAGCCTTGGATTAGTATATTAGAATATTCCCCGACGGGAGTATGCATCCGGAAATTAGTCGAGAATATAGTTTTTCCGCATCCTGTAATGAAAAGATCCTGTGCCAGTTTAATTGTTTTTGCCCGCCCCCGGTTAAGCCTTTGAAGCTCTTCCGGATGCGTGCATTCCATAAAATGGTAAGGGCTTACTTCCTTCGGCTCAATCCCGATCATTTGCGTACTGCGCTTACTGGTAAACAAAACCTTCATCTGGATAATATCAGCGATATAGAAAAACTGATTATTCCTTTCCATCATCCCTTCAAGCTCTATCATCAAAGGATCATTACGGTCAATATCCTTAAAACCAACAGGTGTATAGGTTTCGAGAAACCTGAAAAGCAAGGTGTAGCTCCTGAAACTATTCATTATTTATTTTGAACTAATGAATTTAACTCAATACAAGTTTAAATAACTGAGTATAAAAGTATAAAAAAATACGCATTGATAACTATTGATTTAGATATTGCATGCATTTAATTTTGATTTTGCGTACATAGTGTATGGATGCATAAAATACTCTATCCGGGATAATGAATTAATCAACTTTAAGACTATCGATATGGCTGACGAAACAAAAAAATAAAGGCCCTTAATGTACATGTAGTATGGTTGATTTGTATGAAGAATGGCTAAAACAGAAAGAAGAAAATGCAGTTTCAGCTAACAACGGCCCGGCAAGCAAAAGCACCTGTTCCTCTGATAATACAAGCAAACAGAACGCAAATCCTGAGTAAACCGAAATGTAAAGCAAAAATTGAGTTTTAATCCAATTAGATACAATTATTAATATAAACATCTAATAATCAAAATTATGACAAACGAAGTAAATGTTACGACTTTCGAAAACACAAAGTTGAATCTAATTCCATTAAATTGGAATGAAGTGTATTACACCAATTGCCCGCTAATCTCAGCCAGTAATGTAGACCAAGAGCTTGGCTGGACCCGTGAGGAGTTCAAAAAACTGGGTGTATCGTATGACTTTTTTCGCAATAAGCGCGAGAACGACTGGTACCCACATTACATTCATAACCTCGATAACCTGATCCGTTTTGGTGGTTTATTCCCACCCGTTCATGTTCATGCCGATATACGCAGGACAAAACTTTTGGGAGTGACGCATGTAGCTCACGAAGGCGGTGTATTGATTGTACGGGCAAAAGACGATATCTTCTGTATGAGTGACTTGAAAGGCAAAAAAATTGGTCTTTCAAAGAGCATGAACCAGATCAAGAATGACTGGTGGCGTATACAGGAACATCAGGGTATTGAACTGATACTCCGGATGAATGGCATGACCATGAAGGATATTGAATTAGTAGAATTCCCTTATGCTGATGACTGGTATAACAATCCTGCTATGCTGGAACCTATGTATAATCCTTCTGACTTATGGTTGCAACGCGATCACAAACATGACTTGGCTTTCCGTCCGTTGGAAACTGCACTTGAAAATGGAATTATTGATGCCATGTACAGTCAAAGTAAAGTTTTAAGCGTGCTAACAGAAGCAACTGGGAAATTTGCTATCATAGAGGATTTATCAAAATATCCTGACTGGCGCCTGCAAATAGCAAATATTCCGGCAGCTATCACTTGTACTGATGTTATGTACAATGAGCATCCTGAACTTGCAGTTGCCTATATGAAAGGAATGATAAGAGTAGGGCGTTGGTCAAACGAAAACAAGCATGCCGCTGCCGGAATCCTCGATCGCCAAACCTATTACATGGATGTTGAAGATACTTACCGTGGAATTAAGGATGTTGATATGGTTCCTAATTTATCTCCACTAAATCTTGCTGCAGTTGAGGTTGGCAAAAACTTTATGCTAAGCCATGGATATATTAAGAACGACTTCGATGTACATGAATGGGCTGCACCTGATATTCTTGAACAGGCAGCCAGGGAATTACTCGAAGCTGAATGGAAGAAACGGACCACATTAAAACTTCCATATGCAGCCGATCCGCTGGCCGGAGGAATGCGGATGGGATAGTGCTCTGAGCAGATTAACAAATTTAAAGCCCCTGATTCCATGCTCCAAAATCCAAGGCTGATGTAATGATAGTTTGAATTGATTTTCATTTTTCCCATTGCGACTTGGAATTTGGGACCTGGAATTTGGGCTAATTTTAAATGGGCGATTTTATCCTTGCTATGTAAAATTGATTTAGACCAGGTATAGAATCCTTTATGTCAAAGCTGATTACAAATTTCACATCAGGTTGGAAGTCTACACACTGGCGATGGGCATTGATTATTGCAGTTTTGTCCGATGCCCTGGGTTTCGCAGTTGTATTGTTCCCGCCAGAGCAATGGGCTCTTGATGCAGAAACGGCAATAGCATTATTAATTGTTTTGGGTTACAGATAGAAGCTTTTAGCTGCCTTAGCTATTGAAGTAATACCGGCCATACGGCTTTTCCCTGCCTGGACGCTTGTTATTCTGGCTTTAGCAGCCACTGAAAAACCGAAAGTTGTCAAAAAGTAAGTAAGTTGGTTAAGTTAAAAAACATGCAATTCAAGAAATCTCATCAGAATAGTGCCGGTCGAGGTGCCGCCTTTGTTGTCCTCGTCGCATTTTCAGGTTTGTTTTGCACACCATGGGTAAATGCACAAACCAATAACCCCGGACTCCCAAAAGACAAACAAACAACTCTTGGCCTTTATGTTACTGCTAAGGAAGCTTATGCGAAATGGAGGGCCGCTCCCGATAGGGTGAAAATCCTTGATGTCCGCACGCTTGAGGAATATCTTTTTGTCGGTCATGCGGCAATGGCCTGGAATGTTCCTTTATTTGTTCAGTCGCATGAATGGGACCAGGCAAAGCAGACGTTCCCAATGAAACCAAATCCTGATTTTATTGCTAAAGTTAAACAAATAGCCAATCCTAACGACACTTTACTGGTAACCTGCAGGAGTGGTGGCCGTAGCGCATGGGCAGTGAACCAGCTTGCCGAAGCAGGATTTAAGAATGTATATAACATTACCGATGGTTTTGAAGGCGACAAGGTTGAAGATCCCAATAGTGTATTTTTAGGTGAACGAATGGTAAACGGCTGGAAGAACTCCGGCCTGCCATATACTTACGCAATTGATCCAAAGCTGATGCTAATTCCGGAAGCAAAGTAGATAAATGTACTAAAAATCATAACCGATAAAATAACCAATGAATAATCTTAAAAACCGATTTGTATCAGCTTTCAGAACAATATGCTTGTTCCAGCTATTTATTACCTTATATAGTTCTCTTTCAGCCCAGGATTCAACTACTGTAAAGAAATGGTATTTTCAAACCGATATCTACTTAATTTTTCCTTATATGAAAGGGGAAGTTGGACTTGGCAATGAAATTATCGCACCGGTTGATGCTAATCCGGGTGAAATTTTCAGCAAGCTTAAAATGGGCGGAATGTTATACCTCGAAATGCAGAACAATAAATGGGCAATAACTTCGGATCTTATTTTTATGAACCTGAAGCAGGACATTGCCCCAAGCGAATTCTGGGATAATGGTACGGCAGGTGCCAAACAACTGGTATGGGAACCTGCAGGCTTTTATAGGCTTCTGCCATTCCTGGAGATTGGTGCAGGCGGAAGGCTTAATAATCTGCAGGCATCCATCGAAGGACGCCGTAATGCTTTTCCGGCAGGTACTTACGAAGTATCCGAAAGCGCTTCAAAAACATGGTTTGATCCAATATTTATCGCCAGGCTTACAGCTGATATTAAGCATAAATGGCTTTTCCAGTTCAGAGGCGACGTTGGAGGATTTGGTGTCGGCTCTGATTTAACATGGCAATTGCAAACCTATGCCGGTTTCCAGTTTACAAAGTTGTTTCGACTAACTGCAGGCTACAGGTATTTGTCGATGGATTACGATAAGGGAACCTATACAGACCGGTTTATTTACAACGTCGACACATTTGGGCCGGAAATAAGTCTTGGATTTGTTTTCTGACAGCATTCAAATACAATTTAAAAATAAAATCTACAAGATCATGAAAGTTATAATCGTTGGCGGAGTAGCGGGTGGTGCCTCATGTGCAGCACGCTTACGCAGGCTCGATGAAAAAGCCGAAATTACTATGGTTGAACGCGGTCCCTATGTTTCGTATGCGAACTGTGGATTGCCTTACCATGTGGGAGGTACAATTGAAAATGAAGCCAGCCTTCTAGTTGCAACGGAACAAACGTTTAAAGCCGTGTTTAACGTCGATTGCCGGACAAACTGCGAAGTTGTAAGTATTGAAGCCGGAAAGAAAACCGTTGATCTTAAGAATACCAATACCGGGGAAATTACCACCGAAAGCTACGATAAACTTGTCCTTTCTCCCGGTGCAGCACCTATCCGTCCACCTTTGCCTGGTATAGATCTTCCGGGAATATTTTCGGTACGGACAGTACCCGATGCAAGGAATATCCGTGAATGGCTCGAAAGGGATATTGTCCAGTCTGCAATGAACGAATACAGTGGTGCAAACACGCTTTCGAAACCAAAGAAAGCAGTGGTTGTCGGTGGTGGCTTTATCGGTCTCGAGATGGTTGAAAACCTCATACATCGCGGGCTAACAGTAACTTTAGTTGAAAAGCTCGACCAGGTAATGCCTCCGCTTGATCCGGAAATGGCAAAGCTTGTGAAACGCTATATGGCAAGACGCGGTGTAAAGATTAAACTAGGAGATGGTGTTGCCGGGTTCCGAAATACGGAAGAAGGTTCACTGGAAGTTCTTACTGAATCAGGAAAAGCACATAAGGCTGATATCGTGATCCTTGCCATTGGTGTTCGTCCGGAAACAGCTTTGGCTAAACTGGCCGGACTTGAACTCGGCCAGCGGGGAGGAATCCGCGTTGATGAACAGATGCGTACATCAAATCCCGATATTTTTGCGGTCGGTGATGCTGTTGAAGTTAAAGATTTTGTAACAGGCGAATGGTCGCTTATACCGCTTGCCGGACCTGCCAACCGCCAGGGGCGCATTGTAGCTGATGTGCTTGCAGGACGTAATTCGCGTTACCGGGGCACACAAGGAACCTCTATCTGCCAGATATTTGATGCTACTATCGCACAGACAGGAGCAAGCGAAAAAGTTCTTAAACGTATTGGCGATACCAACTTCGAGAAAATCTATATCTATCCGAATTCACACGCAGGTTATTATCCGGGCGCTAAAGTACTTGCTACAAAAGTCATATTCAGGAAGTCAGATGGTCGGCTGCTTGGTGCACAGGTGCTTGGCGAAGATGGAGTTGCCAAACGGATGGATTCCTTTTCCATGGCTATACAGATGGGCTGCACTATTTATGACCTCGAAGAATCGGAACTGACTTATGCACCTCCTTACGGAAGCGCAAAAGATCCGGTCAACTTTGCAGGAATGGTTGCGGCCGATATCCTTAGCGGTCTGATGCCGATTGCACATTGGAATGATTTGGGCGACAGCTTCCTGCTTGATGTCCGCAATCCGCAGGAAATCGAAGTTGAAGCTGTTCCGGGTGCAGTTAATATTCCACTTCCACAAATCCGTTCGCGACTTGGCGAGCTTCCAGTGGACCGTGAAATTCTGGTTATTTGCCGGTCGGCACAGAGGGCTTACTTTGCGACACGCATCCTGTTGCAAAATGGGTTCAGAGCGAAAAATATATCAGGTGGGATGATGAGTCGGTCGCATAGTATTCAGGATTGAAAATTCCAAGACCCAAATTCCAAATCCCCTAAGCAGAATTTTTCCAATAAATCTGTTTCTTTGATTTTTGAAAATCACTATATTGTCCAACTAAACACTTATCACAATGAAGAAAAACCTGATTTATCTCATCGGAATCGTCTTCCTGATGGCTTCATGTTACCCTGGTGAGATTGAGAGTTATCAAGAACTCGATCTTGTGTTTACCAACTACGATCAAGCATACAATTTTGTGAGCAAAGGAACCTATGCTATGCCTGACAAAATTGTAAAAATTACCGGTGATCTTGCTGAAGGCGAAATGCCTGAATTTGTCAAGGAGCCATACAACACACAAATCCTCACCATCATTGAGCAAAACATGACTGCTTTGGGATGGACTAAGGTTGATGATCCTAAAAACGCCGATCTTGCCCTGATGCCGGCTTCATGGACCAACACAACTATTGTATACTGGTACGATTACTGGTGCTGGTATTACTATTACTATTGCGGCTGGGGATGGTACTACCCTTATACCACTTCTTACACCACCGGCACGCTTGTAATGACCCTGGTTTCGAATAGTGCCGATTATACTGAGCCTCACACCGTATGGACTGCTGCTATTAATGGACTGATGTCAGGAGCATATAACACTTCGCGGGTTACCAATGCCATCAACCAGGCGTTCAAGCAATCGGAATATCTTAGTACAAAGTAAGTTGAATCATTAAACCCTAACGATTATGAAACGAATATTTGCCATAGCCTTGATTTGCTCGCTGTTATGTACAACAAGAATTTACAGCCAGGTTGGTAGCCATTTCGCCATGCAGTACGATATAAGTTTTGGGATTGGAGACCTTGGTGATTATATATCTGCTGCCAGTTTTCGTGGTGCAACATTTCAGTACCGGTATGCAGTTAACAGTAACATCCTTATAGGAATTGACGCGGCCTGGAACGTATTTTATGAGAAAAAGGATTATGATTCCTACACAATGGATACCAGAACCCTCTCAGGGGTTCAGTGCAGGCATCAAAACCAGGTACCTATCCTGGCAGCCGTGGATTATCTGTTCAAGCCTGGATCTACATTGCAGCCTTACATTGGATTCGGACTAGGTACCATGTATTCCGAACGCTACACAGAAATGGGTATCTGGGCTCTTGAAAATAATCCCTGGCAGTTTGTCATTAAGCCTGAATTAGGAGTGATGTACAGATTCAATGCCCGTAATGCTGCGAAACTGAGTCTTCGATATTATTCTGGATTTGGGGGCGACCTGGATACACAAAGCTATCTCTCAGTCAGTATAGGGTTTGTTTTATAGTTAAATTCATTTGCACAACATACTGATAACTAACCGGTTGAATGTGAACCATTTCTTTAATGCATTCTTCCGGGGGAGTGTTTTTTACTTCTCAACGAAATTTTTTTTCAAAGGGGAAATGCTCACACTGGATGGATAACTGGGTATAATACTGAAGTATGCATCTGAAATTGAACGCAAATTTCATGACGGAGTTTTAAAACCATAATTATAAAAGCTGAGGCAAAATAAATTTCTTTTTCACCTTGAGATTTAGGGCTTGGACCTTATATAAACAGAACAATTTTCTCATTATTGAGTCAGAATAACAAAAACTACGACGAGCATGAATTCNNCAACATATAACAAACAAACCGCCACCAACGATCTGGTTGTTGCGGTCATTGTTTCAATCATGCTTATCCCGCAGTCACTTGCCTATGCCCAGTTGGCTGGTCTTCCTCCCGAAGTCGGTCTCTATGCTTCCATAGCACCACTTATTTTATATGCAATCTTTGGAACCTCCCGATCTCTTTCTGTTGGACCTGTTGCCGTAACCAGCCTTATGACACTGGCAGCTGTTGCCCCGGTTGCCGCCCAGGGAACTCCCGAATACCTCGGGGCTGCTATGACACTTGCCTTGCTGACAGGTATAATCCTGATAATCCTTGGTTTCTTAAAGCTTGGATTTCTTACAAATTTCATAAGTTTTCCGGTTATGGCTGGATTAGGCACTGCCGTCGGCCTACAGATCGCGGCGGGGCAGTTGACACCGGTACTGGGAATTCCTTCCGAAGGCGGAACATTTCTTGACCAGGTGATTTCATTGGTAAAAAACGCCGGTCAGATCAATGTTTATACTGCCACTATCGGAGTACCGGTAGTCATTTTTTTGCTTTTAGTTCGTAAAAACCTCGCTAATCTCCTTACCAAGGTGGGAATGGGTAAAAGGATCGCAGGTAATATAGCGAAAATGGGACCTGTGATTGCCATCATTATTACCATATTATGTGTGTCAGGATTTGGACTCGACAAACAAGGCGTGAAAATTGTGGGCACAGTTCCGGCCGGGCTACCAAGCCTTGCCTTGCCACCCTTTAATCTTGAACTTTGGAGCAAATTGTTGACTCCGGCAGTTCTGATTGCAATTATCGGGTATGTTGCATCCATTTCGGTTGCCCAGACGCTTGCCGCAAAAAAACGGCAGCATTTAGATCCTAACCAGGAAATGCTGGCTTTAGGCGCTACCAACATCGCGTCTTCCTTATCAGGAGGTTTTCCAGTAGCTGGTGGCTTTTCAAGGTCCATCGTTAACTTCGAAGCCGGCGCCGAAACCCCTGCTGCTGGCGCGTTTACAGCAGTCGCCATTGCGCTTGTGGCGCTTTTCCTTACTCCTCTTTTATTTTTCCTGCCAAGTGCAACACTTGGTGCTACCATTTTTGTCGCAGTCCTTTCCATGGTCAACTTTAAGGCTGTAAAAGTAACTTACACCTATTCGCCTTCCGATGCAATTGCAATGGCATTGACGATTTTACTTACACTGACTTTGGGAGTTATTGCCGGGCTTATGGCAGGTATCGGCATTTCGTTTATGATGTACCTTTACCGAACTTCAAGGCCCCATATTGCAGTTATTGGCCAGATTCCGGGAACACAATCTTTCCGGAATGTCGGGCGCTATGATGATGTTGTTACTTCTCCCCTGATCGTTTCGATGCGGATGGACGAAAGCATCTATTTCCCGAATGCCAGGTTGCTTGAAACCCAGGTAAATGAACTGGTTGCCTCTAATCCTGAGATTCAGGATTTTATTCTTAATTGCTCAGCAGTAAATGCCATTGATGCTTCTGGCCTCGAAAGTCTAAAATCCATTAATCAGAGGCTGAAAGAAGGAGGAATTGCATTGCACCTTTCAGAAATTAAAGGACCGATTTTGGATGGGCTGAAAAAAACAAAATTCTACGAGGACATGAAAAATAACATCCATTTTACACATTACGATGCTGTGTACTGCATTGATCCTGCTTTGGCAAAAAAAACTATGGAACAAACTAAGAAGTAAAAACTGTCAAAGTTTCTGTTTTTGTGCTTTATTAAAGTTAATGGATGTTCTGGGGCAAGGAGCGGCATGGAGAAAGGGCGACAGGAAGGAATTAGGTAAATAATTATGCCCTATCATAACATTTTTGCTTTGTTAAGTACTTTTTCGCAATTTTAAACAGTGTCCTAATTAACATTTTTTCAATGGCAGACCCGGAAGTAAAAAAAAGCTGGAAACAAAAATTCCTCCATGAGTTTAATGAATACTGGATAAATGTCATTTATATGGCTCTGGTATTCAGCGCCATTATTTTTTACCGCAGGCTGGTATTGGCGCATTACGATATATACCTCGACGATTATTTCAGCGGTGTGCTCAAAGCCCTGGTAATTGCTAAAGTGGTGATGATAGGTACATTTTTACGTATAAGCCGGAAGTTCGAGTACAAACCTTTAATATTTCCTGTGCTATATAAAGCTGCACTTTTCACTATTTGGGTAATGCTTTTCGATATTACGGAGATTACCCTACGGGCAACCATTCATTCTCCATCCCTGGTTGAAGCTTCTAAAGAATTGAAAAATCATGTTACAAATGTATGGTTGGGAGGAGCACTTTTGATTTTCTTTTCATTTATACCTTTCTTCGGTTTTAAAGAGATGGTACGAGTATTGGGTAAAAAGAAAGTACGGGAACTTTTTTTACAAAAACATGCTGAATAAACAACAGTGCACTGTTTTCACTGAACCTCAACAACTCGTACATAATATTATCTGGATTTAGAGCAGTGCCGATTATATGAAGGCGGGCGATTTTGGAAAATTCTGAGTTACAGTGTTAGTAAAATTATTAATTTAGCTTTAGTTCATTTTTAATACTGTTTTGATATGCTAAACGCATTTTTATTAGGTTTACTGGCAACTTCATCTCTGGTTGCAGGAGGTTTTATAGCTTCCAGGTTCAATTTACCTAAGAAATCCCTGGGGATGATAATGGCATTTGGTGCCGGGACCCTGATATCTGCTGTATCTTACGAATTGATTTTTGAAGCAATAAAACTTGGAAGAGGAACAGGTTTCCCGGCATTTGGTCTTTTTGCCGGGGCATTTACCTTTTATTTCAGCGACAAGCTCATAGAAAAGTTAGGTTCAAAAAACCGAATGGACCCAGAGACATCCCATCATTCCAGTCTTGTGGTTCCAATGCTCCTGGGTATAATTCTCGATGGAATACCTGAATCGATTGTTATCGGATTGGGCATTTTTGAAGGGGGAACAGTCAGCCTGGCAATGCTTGTAGCGGTTTTTATCTCCAACCTGCCAGAAGCTGTTGCAGGTACTACCGGAATGAAAGCAGGCGGCTGGAAGAAAAGTAAAATAATTCTGCTGTGGATATTCATTGCCGTAATCTGCGCCCTTGCATCAGTAGCTGGTTTCACATTATTCAGCAACACATCCGAAACATGGCTTGCATTTATCCAGGCTTTTGCCGGTGGCGCTATTCTTATGGTACTTGCCAACTCTATGATACCCGAAGCTTATGAGCATGGTGGAAAAGTAACCGGTATTGCCATGGTTTTAGGATTCTTTATTTCAGTGGCTATGATTTTACTGGAACATCCCTGACGATAACCATTGAATATGAACCTGAATAAAAAACATTTAATGCCGTGTAAGTCTGCTAATTTAGGGTCTGTTAAAATTATTGTATTTAACATAAAGAGGGGCGAATGGGAGAATCAGCGTAGAGGATATACGGCGAAGAAGAAATGCCTGACTTCAGTCTTCGGTCTTCGGACTCCTGTCTTCCGTCTTCGGACTCCTGTCTTCCGACTTTTACTTAACTAATTGCTTTTATTTGATAAATTTAAACAGTCACTTGATTCACGAAAACAAATACGACCGTTTGGCAACAAATACTAATCTTACCATTTAACAATTTAATCGAAACAAAAATGAAAAAAATCTTAATCATTATCAGCATTGCACTGAGTGTTGGAGCATTACGTGCCCAACCCGGAACAATTAGTCTTAATTTAGATGCAGGTTACACTTTTCACGACAAGGTGAATTTCGATGCATTTTATACAGATGTTCAGGCTGCTTTCCGATACGGCGGCGGAATTGAATATTTTGCTGACTTTAATAAATCCATAACATTGAAGTACCATAGAATGGACACTTATTTCCCGCTTTATAGAAATAGTGGTGTACAGATAAACCCGTCAAATGATAATAAAGGCTCTGTAAATTACATTTTGCTGGGAGGAAATACCTATTTAAGCCCTGATCCTGATGCGAAGATCAATCCGTATGGAGGGCTTGGTTTAGGCGTAGGGATTATTGGCGCTAATGATAATACAGCCACCAAATTTGCGTGGGATGCCAGACTGGGCGTTAAAATAAAAACAGCTTCTGTTGTTTCCTTAAAACTGGAAGCGTACATGCAATCCATTATTTCAACATTTGGCAGCGATGTTTGGTATGGTTACTATGGAGGCGCCTATGTTGTTCCTGATTATGCTACGCTGTGGCAGTTTGGATTTAGCGGCATTGTTTGCTTCGATTTTAAAAGATAATATTTGCCTTTCAGATTCTATAAAGTCGTAATTTTAACTGTAGTTTTATAATTTGCAAAACACCGCGGTTCCTTCAACTGCGATTTTGCGACAGCAGTTGCTTTTGAAGATCTTCAAAATAAGCTGCTGTTTGTTATAAAACTTATTTCCATCGGAGATGTGACAAAATAAGCTAAGTTCTGATTAGCTTTTAACACCAATTGTTGTGAACAATACATGATAAACCATTAAACATGAATCATATGAAAACAATCAGACTCACGCTAACTTTAAGTTCAATCGGCATCCTGTTCTTTTTCTTTTTTACGAATGTGGCATTTTCGCAGGTTACTAAAGTTGCTGATACATCAAAAACTGTAAAAGCAGACAGTTTACAAGCGAATCAGGCTGAAACAATGAAGACTGATGATGGAAAGAAGAAAGATAAAAAGGGGAATAAGAACGAGATTATTTTGTACACAGGTGTAAATTTCACCGATCTCAGTTCTTCCGATTCATATGTAACAGAAGCCTCTGCCGGGTACCAGTTAGGAGCATATTATAAACAGGGACGAACATTTTTCTGGCAGGCTGGAGCTCGGTTTGCAAACGCAAAAATCGGGTACAAACCTGAAGGTAGTGCTGAGTTTACTGATATTGCGGTTAGCGATATTGATATACCGTTAACGCTTGGGGTAAATATTACATCATTCATGAACCGGGTACTCAGTGTGAGGCTTTTTGCCAGCGCGGTTCCTTCCTTCACGTTAAAAGTCGGCGACAATCCTTACGGAATCACCAAGGATAAAGTAAATTCATTTATATTTTATGGTCAAGGCGGTGTTGGTGTTAATGTCGCTTTCGTGGTTTTAGAGGCCGGGTATAACTATGGTTTTAATGAATTACTGACCGCCAATACCAGTTCAAAACCCGGACAATTTTTTATTAATTTTGGCTTCAGGTTCTAAGTGCTCAATCCGTGCATTTTTAAATTCAACAGCTAAACTACTGATACATTAAACTTTAATAAATAAATAAATAAATACAAGCATAATTAATGAATAGATTACTTATGAAAAAAATCTTCCTTTCTCTTACTTTATTTTTTTCAATCGCAAACATTTCTTTCGGGCAGGTTTATACCAACAAGGAGGTGGGTAAAAAGAATGTGGCTCTGATCGACAGCATTAAAGCAAAGCCTTATCCGTATTCTCTTCCGATATGGGGAGCAAAAGCGGCTGCCAAAGGATTTAACCTACCTTATTCAGCGGGTGTTAGTATTAACTACCTTCAGCAGGAATCAGCATTAATTATTGATAATCTGTATGTTGGTTTTAATAACGGGCCGATGTATAACCTGGACGAAATAATACGTTTTGATGAATCAACAGCACGAGCCGCGGCATTAACTGTGAGACCCGATGTGTGGGTTTTGCCTTTCTTAAACATTTATGGGCTTTTTGGTAAAGCAAAAAGTTCAACCGAAATAAGTGCCGGAGTTTGGATCCCTGACACTGCAAATATCTGGAGGGAAATTACGTCATTTACAACAAAAGCTGAATTCTCCGCTACAACAATGGGGTTCGGTATGACTCCAACTATGGGTGTAGGTGGTGGCTGGCTGGCACTGGATATGAACTGTGCCTGGACGGATGTAAGCGCCCTCGAGAAACCGGTTTTTACTTTTGTTTTCGGTCCCCGCTTAGGTAAAACATTTAAGTTTAAAAAGCCAGAACAAACAATTGCCTTTTGGGCAGGTGGATTCCGTGTTAAATTCTCTTCCCAAACCAAAGGTTCGCTGAAGCTTTCGGAGCTTGTTAATACGGATGAATTACAGGGCAAAGTTGACCAGGGTATGGAGAATGTAAATGAAAAATCAGCCCAGGTAGATGAATGGTGGAGCGGCTTAACGCCTCTTGAACAAAAGAACCCGATTAATATCGCTAAATATGAAACAGCCAATCGGACCCTCACTGCTGCTTCTAACCTGTTAACAGCCGCTGACGGGGCGCTTAACGATGAGCAATCAGCAACGGTGCAGTACTCCCTCGATAAAAGCCTGAAAGATATGTGGAATTTTATAGTCGGTTCACAATTTCAGGTTAACAAGCATTTGATGTTTAGGGCTGAAGTCGGTTTCCTTGGTTCACGAACGCAGGTTATGGGCGGCATACAGTACCGGTTTGGATTGTAAGTTGGAACGAACTGCAAATGTTGTTTAATTGATCTGTATGTATTCATACTAAGGTTTCTGCCTGACCAAACTCGTTTACACACCAGGCAGTTATTGTTTTATATGAGTTAACGGTTTCAGTTTAATGCCATTGAAAAGATGTGATTCTAATGCTCAAGCAAACCATTGTGTTCTGAGGAGCACTTTTCAGCAAAAAAAGGTTTGTTGCACTCTTGCAGAATTTATCCTTTTTCCCTGTTCAGATTCCGGAACAAGAAGTACCTGTACCCTACTTGTGCAGCCCATTGATAGCGCAGTACAAAATCGCCATACAGACCGGCTCCCGCCTGTACCCAAAAATTAGTGCGGGGCGCGGTTGCATACACAAACCTTCCTTCCAGGTTCATGGATGTGCCGCCATGCATGTAATCAATATACATAACTAGAGCAACTACAGACCACATTTTCTTGGACCATACTTTAATATATATACCCTGTAGCTTTGTAAAGCTGATATTTTCTCTGGTTTCGTCACCACTATACGAATTGGTTTGCTGTAAAACAAAGGATACCAGGTTTCCCGGCTTTTTTAGTGTTCGGGTATAGCTCAATAACGGGATGAGCATATTCTTCCCTGTTCCAAGAATTTTTGATTGAGCTGTGTTTAAACTTACTTCCATTGAAAGGGTGATAGCCGATTTCGGATCATCAATAAGCTTGAAACCAAGCAACCGGAATGAAATATCACCAAGTCCGAAATGATTAATGCCCTCGGATGCTGAAATTGAATTGTAACTAAATGGAATATCAAGCCGGGTTGTAAACCGTTTACCGAGTTTTACAATGGTTCTGAGGGTGGTTTGATTCCAGGAATAGTCTTTGGGATTGTGCTGCAGTTCATTGAACAATTCGATGCGGGTAAAAAACTGCGATGGATCATCGGCGGCAGCACTGTTTTGTTGCCTGTCAGCTGTGTCTTTCGCTGTTTGTGCCACTATGCCCCGGGGATAACCCTGAAGAAGCAGAATCAATAAAATCCAGAAATAGTCGCGGTTCATATCTGTGGGCTTTATTTGAAAAGATTAACTGTTATTTGGGGGAGCGTGGGAGTATGTGGGATGTCGGATACGGGATGTTAGAGGTTGGAAGTCGGAGGATGAAAAAGGGATGTGGATTGTATGAAGTTTACCTGAAAACCAGATAAATTATTCCTTCGTTTACTTTTATCCTGATTGCCATTGGAACAAAGTTTCAAATTCTGAGTTGAGTTAAAGAGCATGCCTGATTCTTGGTTCTTGGTTATAGATTCCGGGAAATTGAACATTTGGATTTTGATGATTTTTACCACGAATAAAGCAGTGAGAAAATTGCCAGAATGCCTATCGCCACTATAAAAATGGAGATGAACGCTCCAGGCTGAGGAAGATTAGAACTACTTGTGCGCATCGACTTTAATTCCCTAATGCGTAATATGAACTGTACACTTACAAATGCCATCAGTGCAGTTGCTGTTGAAGTGAGTACTAAGCCAGCAATATAGGCATCTTTTTGCCATGCAATCCCGGCTATTATGCGTGCCATATGCAACTTGTCGATGGCTATTCCGGCTGTAATCATCGTTAAAACGGTACGTACCCATGCCAGTTGTGTACGCTCCATCGCAAGCATAGTGCGTTCCACGGCAAGATCAACGCGGGGATCCACATCTTTTTCAGCTTCTTTAATGATCGTCTGTTCATCTTTCATTTTTATTGCAGTTAAAAAGACGTTGCTAAAAAGCTTTATTAATTTTCCGATCAGGAAACACAGCGACTATAAATGTACAATTTTTACCTGAAAGTTCATCATTGAAAGAACTAAACCTAACCCCATAATTACTGTTGTAAAAGCTTTAATCCAACGTATAAGTATTTTTCCAGTATTAAAAAGGCGAAAAAACACAACTATCTGGTATAGTATAAATGTACAGAATGCACTTATAAAAAGGATTTCAAAACCCTGATTCCAGGGTTTTATGATGATACTTACCAGCATCCATACGATCACCAGAACCAAACATTGACTGATCAGAAAAGTGTTGATAATCAGGTGTTCGGCCAGGTTGCATTTATAGGATTTATAAATAATACTACCCATAATAGCATAGGTTGTAAAAGTGAGTAACAACCTGTAGCTAAAATACTTACCAGTAACTCTGAGAGTTTCGCCGGACACCGGAAAATTTGCATTCAAATGATCAGGCACTCCTGACCAATAAAAAAATCCGCCGGCCAGGCTGATAAGTACCAGGTAAGTGAAGGGATTAAAATATTCTATTCGCTTACCGGAAATATGACTATGTAAGGTTTCCTCTGGCCGGGCAAAAAGTTCCTTTACGGTGTATAAAAGCCCACCATGCCAATGGTAAAATCCGTGCAAAAATTCAGCCGGTAGATGTTTAAGCTTAAATCTTTCTACACCGGCCTTTTGCCCGTAATTATTACAATAATTTCCTTCAAAAATAGTATTACAGTTTTTACATTCTATATATTTCCGACATTACACTGTAGTTTATGATAAAAACCAGCACACCTCAGTATTCAAAGGTATTTCAATCAGGGTTTAAGCATTAAACTGCGAAAACAATTATAATTAAGTTAAAAAGAATACCTACTAATAGGTATTTTTTTCAATTTGAATCTGGCAATTAAAATAATAAACTTTTTACTAAGTAACTTTGTCGTTCTTCATTATCTTTGATATGTAATTAATTAAATTTCAAACAACTTTAATATGAAGAAGACATCCTATTTAAACAAGTTATTGCTTGGCCTGTTGGTTTTACAATTCTGCATGGTAACCTTCTCGTGCAAGCAACAGGGGAAACAAGTGGCACGTACCGATGGGCTCGACCGCACAGTACTTCCGATCAAAGCCCCAACGCGTCCTACGTCAGGTGAATTAGACGTTCGGAATGCAAAAATGCCTGAAAGGTTTGAGGTAAAAGCGCCCGAAGGAGCACCAAACGTAATATTAGTGCTACTTGACGACCTCGGTTTTGCCGGTACCAGTAACTTTGGCGGACCGGTTAGCACCCCAACATTCGACCGTATTGCAAGCGAAGGTATTTATTATAACAATTTCCACACCACGGCAGTTTGTTCACCCACACGTGCAGCCATTAAAAGCGGCCGTAACCACCAGGTGAATAACATGGGATTTATTACCGAAATGGCTACAGGAATGCCCGGTGGCACTGGTGAAATTCCCGGCGAAGTTGCACCCGTTGCAGAAATGCTCCGGCTGAACGGTTACAGCACCGGTGCCTTTGGCAAATGGCACGAAACAGCTGTTTGGGAAACCAGTATTTCGGGCCCCTTCGATCGTTGGCCTACCCACCAGGGCTTTGATAAGTTTTATGGTTTCCTGGGAGGTGAAACCAACCAGTGGGCACCCTTTATTTATGATGGAGTACACCCTGTTGAATTGCCTGATGATCCCAACTATCACTTTATGAACGATATGACCAACCAGGCTGTAGCGTGGATGAAGTTCCAGAAGGCAATGACACCGGATAAACCTTACTTTATGTATTTCGCACCGGGTGCCACACATGCACCGCACCATGTGCCTCAGAGCTATATCGACAAATGGAAAGGCAAATTTGATGCAGGCTGGGATGCTATGCGTCAACAAATTTTAGATCGCCAGATAGCCAAGGGCATTGTACCCAAAGGCACCAAACTGGCTCCGAAACCGGAAGCTATTCAGGAATGGAATAAACTTTCGGCTGATGAGAAAAAACTCTTTACACGCCAGGCTGAGACCTTTGCCGGATTTCTGGATATGACCGATCATGAAGTGGGTCGCCTGTTGGATGCAGTAGAAGAAAGCGGTCAGGCCGACAACACCATGATTATTTTTGTGTATGGCGATAATGGCACCAGTTCCGAAGGGGGCATGAATGGTATGTTCAGCGAAATGACCTATTTTAATGGTGTGCAGGAAACCGTTTCGGATATGCTCAAAAAAGTTGACAAATGGGGTGGCCCCGAAACCTATCCACATATGGCAGCCGGATGGGCAGTGATGTTTGATACACCTTACACATGGACAAAACAGATAGCTTCAGATCCTGGCGGAACAAAGGTAGGCATGGCCATCCGCTGGCCCAAAGGCATTAAAGCCCATGGCGGATTGCGTACCCAGTTCAGCCATGTAATCGACGTGGCGCCGACCATCCTGGAAGCAGCCGGTTTGCCCGAACCAAAAAGCGTGAACGGGGTTGCACAACGCCCCATGGATGGGAAAAGCCTGGTATATTCATTTAATGATCCAAAGGCTAAAGAAACACATACCACCCAGTATTTTGAAATGGCAGGTAACCGCGCTATGTATAAGGATGGCTGGTACGCCCGAACCATTCACCGGGCACCCTGGGAGCAAAAGGTCAGGAGGCCTTTGACAGAAGATATCTGGGAACTCTATTATACGCCGGATGATTTCAGCCTGGTTAATAACCTGGCTGCCCAGAAGCCTGAAAAACTCAAAGAAATGCAGGCACTGTTTATGAAAGAAGCTGAGAAAAATTATGCATTACCTGTCGATGACCGACTGTTTGAACGTTTGAATGCAGAAGCGGTAGGTCGTCCAACCCTTTTGGGGAACCGGACATCCCTCAATCTGGCTGAAGGCATGGTGGGTATACCCGAAAATTCATTCCTCAATATTAAAAACAGGTCGAAAACCATTACGGCTGATATTGAAATTCCGGCTGGCAAAACAGCAAACGGTATGCTTATCGCACAGGCCGGACGCTTTGGCGGATGGGCGCTGTATGTATATAACGGCACATTGGCTTACGACTATAACTTCCTTGGAATTTCCCGGTATACCGTAGAAGCTACCCAGAAACTGANNGATGGTAAAAAGGTGGGAGAAGGACGGATTGAGCGTACCCAGCCCGGAATTTTCTCAGCCGACGAAACAGCTGATGTGGGTATCGACCTGGCTACACCTGTGGTGGAAAGAATTGGGGCTGAAGCCAGATCAAAATTTAACGGAAGGATCCCAAAGTTAACTGTTGAAGTAAAGTAAAAGAATAGCTGCAATTTCCGACATTTTACGAATGTTGGAAATTGCAGTTTATTAAACCAAAAACAAAGTAAACCTAATTTATGAAAAACGCGCTAAAAATCAGTCTATTATCTCTTTTTTTATTACTCTCCTTTACGCCTAAAGCCCAGGTGCTTATTTCACTTTTATTTGGTGAAAAGCTAAACACCCCAAAAATAGAGTTTGGAATGATTGGCGGTTTAAATCGATCGTTTCTGAACGATATCAGCAATTCCGAAGGCAAAAACTATTTTAACCTTGGATTTTATTTTCATATTAACATGAAAAATAATTCCTTCATAAGCACAGGGGTATTAGTGAAATCAAATGTTGGAGCTACCGGGATGCCTGTTTATGCCATCGGGAACGCCGAGTTTGATACCATTTACAAAGATGGAACGCTTACAAAAAAAATAAGCTGCTTTTATGTTCCTGTCATGTTTCATCAACGCTTTAACAACCGATGGTATATTGAACTCGGTCCGCAGGCCGGACTGCGAACTCAGGCACTCGACATTTTTGAAACTACCCTGGATGGGGATGATCTGGCTTACAAAAGGGATGTGAAAGATGAATACACCCGCCTCGATTTTGGTATAAATGGAGGAGTGGGATATAAAACAAAACGAATACTTAAAAGTATGGCTGTTGGAGTTAACTATTATTACGGTCTGGTAAATGTGAGCAAAACACCGGATGTTACGATGAAAAATTCATCATTGAATTTTTACCTGAAACTACCCATCGGCCTGGGGGCTAAAACGGAGAATAACTAGTAGTTTTCATGGAATAAACATATGCGCTGTTTTCAAAAAACAGCAAATTGAAAATTGAAACTGGGATTAAAACAAAGAATACAATTATAACTCATCAAATATTCATTTAATTCAAAAACCGCTAATCATGAAAAAGTACCTTTTAATTGTTGTTACCTTATTCCTTACATCATTCGCTTACTCACAGTCGGATAAAGAAGAAATAGACCTGATGCAGGCCGCATTTGGTATGGATAAAAAAGCTGTTGTTGCTGAGTTTGTAAAACCTTCGCCTGCTGAAAAGGATGCTTTCTGGAAACTTTATGACGAATATGAAGTAAAACGGAAAGAACTCGGAAAACAGCGCATTGAATTACTAAAACAATATGCCGATAAATACCTCACTATGACTGGAGTTGATGCCGAAGCCTGGACAAAGCAGGTAATGCAACTCCAGAAGAAAACCGATAAACTGACAGCAGACTATTATAGCAAAGTACTAAAGGTCACTGATGGCGTAGTTGCTACCCAGTTTTACCAAATCGAAAATTATATCCTTATGGCCATCAGGGCTCAAGTACTTTCACAAGTTCCTTTCCTGCCTAATAAAAATTAAGCTTAATACTGCTCACGGCTGGTACAATCTTTACGTCTGAAAGAATTGGAATTACTTTGAAAATTGAAGATACCTTGGTTTGAATTTACGCTGTACAACGGAATAACTTAAATGTTTATAATCCTTTAAAAGACGAACGTATGAAAAAGCTGACTTTAATTCTGGTTCTGGTATTTTTTGCCGGAATAATCCGCTTATCGGCACAGGCTGATATGCAGGAAAACATTACCATGATCAAAAAAAACCTTACCGATAGTAAGGCGGCAATGAAAAAATTAGAATGGATTGAAACTACCACTGTTTTTGTTAAAGGTGAACAGAAATCGGTAAAACAGAAACAATGCTATTATGCCTTGGATGGCAAACTTACCAAAGTGGAAACCGGCGGATCAGTAGCAGCAAAAGCGCCAGGAGGAATCCGCGGAAAAGTAGCTGAAAATAAAAAAGCCGATATGTCGGAATATGCAAAAAAAGCCGTTGCAAAGGTTCAGACTTATCTTCCACCGGATCCTGTGAAATTACAAAAATTATATAACGATGGAAAAGTCGGGATACAGGTGCTGGAGCCCAATAAAAAGTTCAAACTTACTTTCCCTGGTTATAATGAGGCTGGCGATGCGCTAACTATTTCACTCAACAAAACTGATCAAAAACTAATGGCTTTGGATGTTAGTACATCAGTTGATGACCCAAAGCAAAAAGTAACATTTGTTGTCACTTTCAGCGACCTGCCTGATGGCACGCAGTTTCAGGGAACTACAACACTGGACGCCCCGGAAAAAGACCTGAAAATTGTTATTGTCAATTCGGGATTTAAAAACGCATCAGGGAAATAGTAACCTGTATAAACCCCGGTATCGCATTATTTGATCCGATTCAAGTAAAACCGGTTGTCCCGATGACCGAAGAGAGCACATCAGGATCAGCGGAAACAATTATTCATCCGGCTATCACAACCGCAATACTTGAACCGAACCAATTAACAACAGATAATCAATCATTAACAAAAAACAAAAATCATGAAAACTAGATTCTTTATTTTATCGACCCTATTTATTGGGTTGTTGTTCGCTTGTGCTTCGACCAAACTTGAAAAAAGCTGGGCAGACCCCTCTTTCAGCCTGAAGCCAAGTCCTTACAAAAAGGTTCTGGTAGTTGCTCCGCTCAAAGATGCAGCATCACAGCGAACAGCTGAAGATAAAATTGTGAAACAAATTAAGGCCGGAACCGGCATTCCATCCTATTCGTACCTAAAACCTACCGATACCGATGAAAAATTGTTGCAAGATCAGTTAATTAAGGATGGTTTTGATGGTATTATTGTGATGCACCTTACGGATGTAGAGAAGCGTGTTTCTTATAACCAGGGTACATCTTATGGCGGATGGTATGGTTACCGGTACTATACACCCGGTTATTATACCGAGGATAAAACCTTTTTGGTTGAAACAAATATGTATTCTGTAAAGGACAATAAACTCATGTGGTCAGGAACTACATCATCCCTTAATCCTACTAGTTTCAATCAATCGATGGATGAAATTATTTATGCCATTAAAACCGAATTGCAGAAAAAGGGAATCCTGGAAAAATAATGGCCTTTCATTCTGACACAAGCAATGGGATGTTTATTTATTGCCAGGCTTGCAGACAGTAATTTTCAATTGAGTTCTGAATAAAAAACATCAAAGTAGTGTATTTCAATAAATCAATAATTAACTTTAAAAACGAAAAAATATGAAAAAAATCTTATTCCTTGGTGTCATTATTTTGTGCGCGATTACCATACATGCACAGCCCGGTACAATCAGCCTTAATCTGGACGCCGGCTACACATTTCACGACAAGGTCGATTTCGATGCAGCTTATACAGACGTTCAGGCCGCATTCCGGTATGGTGGCGGAATTGAATATTTCGCCGGTTTCAATAAATCCATCACATTGAAATACCATAGGATGGATACTCAATTCCCACTCTATACACAGGCTGGTGTACAGATAAATACGGATGATGAAGCCAAAGGATCAGTGAATTATATACTGCTTGGTGGAAATACCTATTTTGGTGATATGGATGCAAAAGCACATCCTTATGGTGGACTCGGATTAGGAGTTGGTGTGATTGGGGTTAATGATGGTTCTGTTTCCAAATTTGCCTGGGATGCAAGGTTGGGTGTCAAGGTAAAGACAGCTTCTGTTGTTTCATTAAAACTGGAGGCCTATATGCAATCCATTATTTCAACATTCGGAAGCGATATTTGGGTAAGCGGAGGCGGAGTCGCATATGCCGTACCAGATTATGCAACACTCTGGCAATTTGGGTTTACAGGTATTCTGTGTTTTGATTTCAAAAAATAGAATTTAATTCACGTATATGAAACAGGGTATTAGGGAACAGCCTTATTATTTAACTTAATTTTTTTCAGTAAGGTTCTTTTTACCTTGTTTGTCTAAACAACAAGTCGGGCGTTTAATAAAACCGACCTTTCGTAAATTTCAACTTCTGTCATAATTCTAATAATCATGAACCAGAGACTTCTACCATATATAGTACTGGTTTTATGTTTGTTAAGCGTTCCGGTTTTTTCACAAACAGAGAACACTACAGTGGTGGTGGCTGAATCAACGCCAATCATCCAATATGTGTATTCACCGGTGCATGTTCCTTACTATCCGCCTCATCATTACGGGGTTTATCTGCCTTATTTTTTAGCTTTTACATGTGTGGCAGTGCATGCATATCGTTATAATCACTATTATTACCATTCCGCGTATCAAAGGGGATATTATCATGGGGGTAATACTGTATAATTCATAATACAAATAATTTTAACAACTACAACAGGACAAGGCGTACTTCCAATAAGGTGAACCAAAACGTGGCCAGGGGAAGTTATAATGTTAACAGTGCAACTGCAAACCAGGTAAAAGTCGCTCCGACAGCAAAACCTGCAACAACAAAAAAGCCTCTACCCGTACCACTACCCATACCACCACCCGGAAAACAAGAAGATAATTCAGACTTTTTCAGCAAGATGCTGCCCTGAAAACTTCAAACCTGAATTACAAATATCAATCACCTGAACCTAAACTGAATAAATACAAACACATATGAGAAAGCTAACACTTTCATTACTGATCTCAATCATTGCAGTTACCCAGGTATGGGGCCAGGTATACTCCGACAAAGTTGCAGGAAAAAAGAACCAGGAACATGCCGATAGCATAAAAAAGGCTGTTTATCCTTATCTTCTGCCTATTTGGGGTCAGAAAGTTACTGAAAAGGGGTTTACACTCCCTTATTCGGCAGGATTGAGCCTAAACTATTTTGGACAGGAATCAGACTTAATCATTGACAACCTCTCCGTTGGTTTTAATANNTTGTTCGTTTCAAAAGTGCTGTGTCAACCGCACAATCGATCAGTCTAAGGCCTGATTTCTGGATATTCCCGTTTCTGAATGTATACGGGATTTTTGCGAAAGCAAAAACTTCAACAGCCATTGATGCCGGTTTGTGGTTGCCTGATACGGCTAATAATTGGCGCGAAATAGCTGCATTTTCGTCGAAAGCCGATTTTGATGCCGTTACAGCAGGGTTTGGTATGACGCCAACAGTGGGTGTTGCCGGTTGTTTCTTAGCNNTTAGACATGAATATGGCATGGACCAGTATCAGCGCTATCGAAAAGCCTGTTTTTTCTTTTGTGTTCGGCCCCCGGCTTGGGAAATCTTTCAAATTTAAAAATCCAGAAAGGAATATCTCTGTATGGGCAGGTGGTTTCAGAGTGAGTATGTCATCCGAAACCAAGGGATCGCTGAATCTGGCTGAGGTATTGCCTGTGGATGAATTGCAGGGCAAAGTGGATGAAGGTATTGCCAAAGTGGATGAGGCCGAAAATAATGTAAATGCCTGGTGGGATGGGTTAACAGAGCAGGAACAAAACAACCCGGTAAACAAGGCAAAATA
>DGQJ01000329.1:13532-13658 GCA_002389705.1 Bacteroidales bacterium UBA4417 | reverse complement strand
GCAGCCAATCATTCGCAAGGCAGCCCTGCCCATCAGTTTGAGGACTACTTCTCGCATGTATTTTATACCGACGATCATGGTAAAACTTTCAGGTTGGGCGAAACAGTAAATATGCCGGGAAGTAAC
>DGQJ01000329.1:0-13454 GCA_002389705.1 Bacteroidales bacterium UBA4417 | reverse complement strand
TACAGGGATAACCTTACCCTGCGGATTAGCTTAAATAATGGCTGCGACTGGCCGATAGCCATTCCGGTCGATAAATCAACTGATCCTGGAAAAGGAGATTATACAGCTTACGCTGATATGGTAAAGATACGTAAACATGAAATAGTCGTGCTTTACGAAAGAAATAATTACTCCGAAATTGTTTTTACAATTAAAAAATGGTCACCAAATGATGTAAAATAAGGCCTTTGACCCGGTTACGCCAAAGGTTATGAAAAAGCCTGATTCATCGCTATATTTGCAGAAAAACGCGGAAACAATTCCATTATGATAAAAAAAGATGTACTGAACAGGATCGCTTTCACGCTGATTATTTCGTTCACCATGGTTTCGTTCACAGGCAGAAGTTTTGCCCAGCTCCCTAAGGAAACAGATGAACATAAAGCGCAGCGCATGAAATGGTGGACAGACGACCGTTTCGGGATGTTTATTCACTGGGGGCTGTATTCCATGCCTTCGCGCCACGAATGGGTAAAAAAGTACGAAAGGATGACAAACCAGCAGTATGAAAAGTACTTCGAAATGTTCAATCCCGATATGTACAACCCGAAAGAATGGGCCCGCATGGCAAAAGAAGCCGGGATGAAATATGCGGTTATCACCACCAAGCATCACGAAGGATTCTGCCTTTTCGATTCAAAATTTACCGATTACAAATCAACAAATACTCCTTACGGGAAAGACTTGTTGCGCGAATGGGTTGATGCATTTCGGGCCGAAGGCATCAAAATCGGGTTTTACTATTCGCTGATCGACTGGCATCATCCGGATTATACCATCGACCTGCAACATCCACAAAGCCAGGATTCCGATTCAGCCTACCAGCGTGTCAACCAGGGCCGCGATATGGCAAAATACCGCGAATACATTAAAAACCAGGTTACTGAACTGCTGACCAATTATGGAGAAATCAGCATACTGTGGCTCGATTTTTCTTTCCCCTGGGGTATTCATGGGAAAGGTCATAATGACTGGGATTCGGAAAACCTTCTGAAATTAGTCCGAAAACTTCAACCAAATATCCTGGTAAATGACAGGCTTGATCTGCAGGACGTTGAAGGCGGATGGGATTTCACAACACCTGAACAGTACAAAGTTAGCAAATGGCCCGAAGTAAATGGAAAACGCGTTCCGTGGGAAACCTGCCAGACCTTCTCGGGATCATGGGGTTATTATCGCGATGAGAATACCTGGAAAGATAACAAGCAATTGCTTGGCCTGCTGATAGAGTCAGTAAGCAAAGGCGGAAATCTCCTGCTCAATCTCGGACCCACAAGTCGGGGAACCATCGATCCCCGTGCCCGGGAGCGACTTAAAGCCATGGGCGAATGGATGAAATTCAACAGCCGTTCTATTTATGGTTGTACTGAGGCTCCGCCTGAATTCAAGGCTCCCGACAACTGCATTCTGACTTACAACCCGCTCACAAACCGCATTTATATTCATTGCCTCGACTGGCCAATAGGCACACTCAACCTGAAAGGCTTTAAAGGAAGAATAAAATATGCACAGATGCTGCACGATGGCTCAGAAGTTCAGTTTTCGGAAAACAAAGGCTATTGGAATACCGAAGCTCAATTGGCAGATGTAATAAGTTTAAGCCTGCCGGTATTAAAGCCCAATGTCGAAATTCCGGTTATAGAGATATTTTTAAATCAAAAGTAAACACCATCCTTGAGGAAATAATAAAAATCAGATATCCTGAAACAACATTTCAGGCGATACAAGTTGTCTAATTCATAACATGAATATGTCCAAACGAATTCTGCTTTTCGCTGTGTTAAACTTTGCTTGCTTTACCTGCGTCAACGCCCAGCAAAACCGCTGGCAGATAAATCCTTCGGGTGGTATTACCTGGCCTGTTGTTGCATCCGATGATCATAAAGATCATATCGAAATGAGCGGGAAATATATTTCAGCAGTTATCCGATATGGTGTAAATCCCGATCAGTCGCTGTATCTCAGCCGCGATATTGTATGGCCTATGCTCCGCACCATCCCGAATAACACCCATGCCAGCCTTTCCCGCACCTTCAACATCGATATCGTAAAGCAGATCAACATCAACAAACGTCCGGCGATTAAAGAAATAGTTGATGAAATCATCCTGGATGGTAAAATCACGATAATAAGCACCATCAATGAGAAATTTCAGCTTCGGCGTATTTTGTTTCCTTCCACCGACAAGCCCATGTTTTGCGAAAAATATGTACTCAAAAACGCGGGCGAAAAACCGGCAACCATCGAAATTCCTCAAATTGATAACATCCTGACTACAAGTCCGACCGACGGGGTCGAAGGAAGTTATTCCCTCAGGATTCTATCAGGTAAAGCCGGGGTATTTGTGGTTCAGCCCGGCGATTCAATCACCTTTTACCTCAGTATTTCAGGTGCTAAAAACGCACCGGACGCCGGCATGGCTGACATTGACAATGAACTACTTAAACGCGATGACTTCCTGCAATTCCTCAACCGGAACCTGGTGCTCGAAACCCCTGACGAAATATTAAACAAGGCATTTGCTTTTGCCAAAATCAGGGCTTCGGAAAGCATTTACCAAACCAAAGGTGGGCCCTTACACGGACCGGGAGGTTTAAGTTATTATGCCGCCATCTGGGCCAACGACCAGGCCGAGTACATTAATCCATTCTTCCCTTACCTGGGTTACAATTACGGTATCGAATCGGCATTGAATGCTTACCAGCATTTTGCCAGGTTTATGAATCCTGAATATAAACCAATACCAAGTTCAATAATTGCCGAAGGAACTGACATATGGGATGGTGCCGGCGACCGTGGCGATGCAGCCATGATTGCTTATGGCGCTGCCCGTTTTGCCCTCTCGCAGGGCGACCAGAAAATGGCAGAAGGACTATGGCCTCTCATTACCTGGTGCCTCGAATATAACCGACGAAAATTAAATTCAGATGGAGTTGTATCCTCCGATTCGGATGAACTCGAAGGAAGGTTTCCCGCGGGCGATGCAAACTTATGCACTTCATCGCTGTATTATGATGCCCTGGTTTCAGCATCGTACCTTGGTAAAACGCTGGGAAAGGACAAAAAACAGGTTTCGGCTTATGTAAAAGAAGCAACATTATTAAAAACCAATATCGAAAAGTATTTCGGGGCCAAAGTGATGGGGTTCGATACATACCGTTATTACAAGGGTAACGATAAGCTGCGGGCATGGATCTGTATTCCGCTTACCGTTAATATATTCGACCGGAAACAAGGTACCATTGACGCACTATTTTCGCCCGAGCTCTGGACAGCCGACGGGCTTGCCTCACAATCGGGCGATAAAACCTTCTGGGATCGGTCGACACTCTATGCACTTCGTGGGGTGTTTGCGGCAGGCGACACAAAACGCGGGCTTAAATTTCTCCAATATTATTCGAACCGGAGGCTGCTGGGTGAGCATGTTCCTTACCCGGTGGAGGCTTACCCCGAAGGAGGTCAGAGGCATCTTTCGGCCGAAAGCGGGTTGTATTGCAGGGTTTTCACCGAAGGACTCTTCGGAATCCGTCCAACGGGCTTGAACACGTTTACTGTTACACCACAATTGCCCGATGATTGGAATTTTATGAACTTAAAAAATGTACACGGATTCCGGGAGGAATTTGATCTGGAAATTCAACGGGAAGCAGGCCACATCAGGCTGAAGATAAGCAGTGGCGGCAAAGTTGTTATCAACAAGCTGGTCGAAAACGGCAAGCAGGTTTCGGTAACGCTCTGATATACTACCATTAATAGTTCAATCATCACTTGAAAAATCAAAAATAAAACCTGAATTTGAAGTATCTTCGCCAAGTCATATGGTTACATTCAGGTTGCAAACCATTCATATTAACCTCTCAATGAGTAACGTGGCTTGCTGAAAAAGAATTTTCCATACTGATCATAAAAATGTAATTTCCAGATGATAAGCTTTTAAATGGAATAAATTATTTTTAAACTATTTAAAAAAAAGTTAAACAAAATTACATACAGCTTGTTTAAGAACAGATATTACAACGATTCTAACCTTAGGAGCAAATGATCAGGTATTCAATAAAAGACCTTGAAAGGATTACAGGCATAAAAGCACATACCATTCGCATCTGGGAAAAAAGATATGGTATTGTTGAGCCTTCCCGTACAGTTACCAATATCAGGTATTATTCTGATGAAGACCTGAGGCACCTGATGAACGTGGCTATCCTTAATAAATATGGATACAAAATTTCCAATATACAGGGTATGTCGTCCGATGAAATCTCAAAGTCTGTAATTGATTTGAGCCAGCAGGATGTTGACAATGAGCACCTTGTGGATAACCTTGTTATGTCAATGATTGAAATGGATGAGAAAAAGTTCGATAAAATCATCTCTTCCTCTATCATAAAGCATGGATTTGAATATACATTTGAAAATATACTGTTCCGCTTTTTGGAAAAAGCAGGCATGCTTTGGCAAACAGGAGGAGTTTACCCGGCACAGGAACATTTCATTTCGCAACTCATCAGGCAAAAACTGATACTGGCTATCGACAGCCAGAATGAACAGCGGCCCAACAATAAAACATTCCTGTTATTTTTACCCGAAAACGAATACCATGAACTTGGTTTACTTTATCTGAATTTTCTGATTCGTAAACAGGGCCATACAGTGGTATACCTTGGGCAAAACGTTCCTTTAGTTAATCTTAAAAATGTTTTTTCCGGTCACCAAATTGATTTTCTTCTTACCTCCATTGCCTCTAACCTGCCTGAGGAAAATATTGTAGAAATTGTTCAGGAGCTAAATAGCTTATACGGAGATAAGCAAATACTGATCGGGGGGCATTGTTTTCATGGAAACGCAGTGACATTTCCACCCAATTTTACACTTTTTAAGAACATTCCTGATTTTATCGAATTTCTTAATACCTTGTAATTCATACATATAATTTGTTTTCTGAATGCAAATCAATGCCGGGATACCGGCATTTTTATTTATTGATTCAAAATATAACTTATTATTAACATAAAACATGTAGTTTGTTGAATATTTCGCCGTAAATTAGTAACAATATTATTCGCTATAAATAACTGAATCTCAGAGTCTAAAATATGCTTGATAAACCTTTAGAAAAATTTAACAATTTTTTAACTTTATTTGGACTTAGTCTAAATAAAACTGTTTAACTTTGCACCATAATAATTAAACGCCCTGTGTCATGACTCAGATAGAATTCGATCATAAGTTGATAAGTTTATACCAGAACCTGGAATATTACGCTAACCTGTTAACCTCCAACCGTGAGGAAGCAAAAGATCTTATTCAGGATACTTATCTAAAAGCCCTGGCTAACCGCGATAAATTTGCCGCTGACACCAACCTGAAAGCGTGGACCTATACCATTATGAAAAATACATTCATTAATAACTACCGCCGTAACCAGAAAGCCAATACCATTATTGACAGCACGGAGGATTTGTTTTACCTGAATGTACCGCGCAAATCTGATTTCCCTTCACCGGATTCTAAATTCTCGGAGAAAGAAATTAATAAGAGCATTTCAAAACTCGATGCTGATCAGCGGATGCCATTCGAAATGCATCACCAGGGGTATAAATATAAAGAAATAGCCGATCACCTGAATATTTCGATTGGAACTGTGAAAAGTCGTATATTCTTCACACGCCGCAAGTTAATGGACACGCTTAAAGATTTCGCTGATTAGTCAGAAACCATATATTTAAATTCAAAAGCCACAACTCTATCAGCGAATTGTGGCTTTTTTAAATTGCTAAAACAAATATGGCTTTAAAACCCGGAGATAAAATTTCACCATTTATTCTTCCTGATCAGCACGGAAAAGATTTCAATATTGGGAGCTTATTGCTGAAAAAATCGATGGTAATATACTTCTATCCAAAAGATGAAACTGCAGGATGTACCAAACAGGCTTGTGCTTTCCGCGACAGTTACCAGGATTTTATTGATGCTGGTGCAGAAGTAATCGGAATAAGTTCCGATGATAAAGAATCGCATAACAATTTTGCAGGGCATCACAGGCTGCCTTTTATCCTGTTAAGCGATAAGGATAAGTCAGTCAGAAAATTATTCGGTGTACCAGCTGATTTTTTGGGTATGTTACCCGGCCGGGTAACATATATCGTTGATAAAATGGGCGTTATCAGGCATATTTTCAACTCCCAGCTCAGGATTGAGAAACATATTTCCGAATCATTGCGAATTCTGAAAGAGATAGAATAACCTCTCAGATCCTGCTTGCCTCCTGCTCTTTTTCCAGGCTGAGTTTCAGAATAGCGAATATGAGTACCGCAGCACTTATCCATTGAATAGGAGTCAGCGTACGGTCATTTACGAAATAATCGAAAAAGATGGCCGAAACAGGGAAACACAATTCGCAGATAGTGGCAAGCATGGCGCGAATGCGGGTAAGGCCAAAGTAATACAGGAAAATAGCGCCCGATCCTGTAGTTATCCCAATGATTGCAAATATCATCCACTGAAATCCGTTTATTTCAGGAATATGTTTTAGCATGCCGGTTGATAAAACATACATGAGCATGATTAAACTCGTAAAAGCGTACCTGTAAAACGTGGCTGTAAAAAATGAAAATTTCCGCAACACTTTCTTACTGAATACCGTGGAACTGCCAAACGAAAAAGCTGCCAGCAACGAAAAAGCTGCTGCCAGAGCTGTGCGGCTGTGGGTCTCCATATCCGGCACATGAAGTCCGAAAGTGAGAAAATACCCGGCGACAATAGCCAGTGCAGACCATAGTAAAAAATTACGCTTTAATTTTTCGCCCAATAATAAGGCTGCAAGCGTTATAGCAAATACAGGCTGCAATTTTTGCAACAGAACTACGATGGTAAGCGCTTTAAAGTTAACCAGGAATAGCGCTTTAACAATCGCCAGTGTACCAACGGCCCCTCCAAAAAGTGAAAGCAAAAAGAACAACAGAACATCGCCCAGGGTAAAATTCTTGAGGTACCGGTACTGCCTGTACATGAAAATATTCATAATCAGGAAAGGAAGCGCATGGAAAATAAAAACGACCAGGCCGATATCGAGGCTGTATAATCGAGGTGTAAGAACTACCCCATCGAGCCCCCATAAAATAGCAGCAATACAAATAGCCATTGCCCCGGTAAAAACTGTCCTGTTAAATTTCATAAAGGCTGATTTGTTTTATTTTCAGTAAGCGGTTGCAAAAGTACGGTTTTTCTTTCACTGCCTGGAGGCTTGCTTATTGCAATCATCAGGTAACAACTGCAAAACATTTTAATTGTGCGAAATTACCCGCTGTATAAAATTATAATAAATACCTGTATTACTGATAGTTAAATATAAACCTAATTGTTATCAAATAAACTTCATGAAATATTTAACAATACTTCAGATTTTTAATGGTATCACATTAAGATTATTATCTTTGCCACAGCAAAAAAAAACGCTACAAAACTCACAACTATATGATTACCAACAACTTTATCAATCGGCATAACGGTCCAAGGAAGTCCGAAACCGAACTTATGCTGAAAGCCATCGGTGTAGAAACACTGGACCAACTGATTGACGAAACCGTACCAGCCGCCATCCGTCTTTCAAAACCATTAAGTCTGCCTCCGAGTTTAAATGAATACGAATACCTGAACCATATTAAAGCATTGGCATCGAAAAACAAGGTTTTTAAAACCTATATCGGGATGGGATATTACAATACCATCACCCCTTCGGTTATTTTGCGCAATGTTTTCGAAAACCCGGGATGGTATACTTCGTACACGCCTTACCAGGCTGAAATATCGCAGGGAAGACTGGAAGCTTTGCTTAATTTCCAGACCATGGTGAGCGATCTTACCGGCATGCCATTGGCAAATGCATCGTTACTCGACGAAGCTACTGCGGCCGCTGAAGCCATGATCATGTTGCACAATGCACGATCAAGGGAAGCTGTTAAAGCCGGAGCCAATACTTTTGTTGTTGCCCAAAATACTTACCCGCAAACTATAGAAGTACTGCAAACCCGTGCCAAAAACCTTGGAATTGACATTGAAATAAAATCCTGCGACGATTTTGAACCTGAATCCCATATTTTCGGGCTGTTGCTTCAATACCCGAACCAGTTTGGTGAAATTCATGAATACCGCAAACTGGTTAACCGGGCCCACGAGAACGGAATTGCTGTTNNGGATTCGGAGGACCTCATGCAGCATTTTTTGCCACAAAAGAAGATTACAAACGGTTCATTCCCGGTCGTATCATTGGAGTATCTGTTGATGCACAGGGGAACAGGGCGTTACGCATGGCACTCCAAACCCGCGAGCAGCACATCAAACGCGAACGTGCTACTTCGAACATCTGCACAGCCCAGGCATTGCTGGCCATTATGGCAGGAATGTACGCAGCATACCACGGTCCTAAAGGATTACGTGAAATTGCACGGCATATCAACATACTTACTGGTGTGCTTTCGGCTGAAGTTCAGAAACTGGGCTACAAACAGTTAAATGCCAATTTCTTCGATACACTGCTAATCAGTCTTCCTGAAGATGTCAAGATCGACAACATCAGGAAACTGGCACTCGAAAGCCAGGTAAACCTGAATTATATTGACCAGGATAAAATCGGAATCAGCCTCGACGAAACTACTTCACTCGAAGACGTGAACCTGCTGCTCCATATTTTTGCTTCGGCTGCTAAAAAGCAGTTCACTGAATTTGTCTGCAATCCGGTAGAGTGCAGCCAGATCCGCACTTTTGCCCCCAGCATGCAAAGAGAGTCGGAATATCTTACTGCCCCGGTTTTCAACAGCTATCACTCGGAAACCGAGATGATGCGGTATTTGAAAAAACTCGAAAACCGCGACCTTGCACTGAACCGCAGCATGATACCATTGGGTTCGTGTACGATGAAACTGAATGCTGCAACTGAACTTATTCCCCTTAGTTGGCCTGAATTCGGAGCCATACACCCGTTTGCCCCGGCTGATCAGACCGAAGGATATACTATCCTGATCCGTGAACTGGAAAAAGCATTGTGCGAAATCACCGGTTTCAAAGCGGTATCAATGCAGCCCAATTCGGGTGCATCGGGCGAATATGCAGGCTTGCTTGTAATTAAAGCGTACCATGAAAGCCGTGGCGAAGGACACCGCAAAGTATGTCTGATTCCTGCTTCAGCCCACGGAACAAACCCGGCCAGTGCTGCCATGGCAGGCATGCAGGTGGTGGTTGTAAAAACTGATCCCAACGGCAATATAGACATAGTCGATTTACAGGAGAAATCCATCAAACACAAGGATGACCTGGCTGCACTCATGGTTACCTATCCTTCCACACACGGTGTTTTTGAAGAGAGTATTCTCGAAATTGCTGCCTTGATCCACGAAAACGGAGGGCAGGTTTATATGGATGGTGCAAATATGAACGCACAGGTTGGGCTTACCAATCCGGGAACCATTGGCGCTGATGTTTGCCACCTGAACCTTCACAAAACTTTTGCTATCCCTCATGGAGGCGGTGGCCCTGGCGTTGGCCCGATCGGTGTGGCCGAACACCTGGTTCCGTTCCTGCCGGGGCATCCTGTGGTTAAAACCGGTGGCAACCAAGCCATAAAGGCTGTTGCAGCAGCACCCTATGGAAGTGCACTGGTATTGCCTATATCCTATGCCTATATCAAAATGCTTGGTGGCAATGGTCTTACCGAAGCTACAAAATACGCAATCCTGAACGCCAACTATATTAAATCGAAACTCGAAAATCATTACAAAATACTGTATACCGGGAGCAAAGGCCGCATTGCGCACGAGTTGATACTCGACTGCAACCAGTACCTGAAGACCGCCGATGTAGCCGTAATCGATATAGCAAAACGGCTGATGGATTATGGCTTTCACGCACCTACAGTTGCCTTCCCTGTTGTGGGAACGCTCATGGTTGAACCTACAGAAAGTGAGCCCTTGAGCGAGATTGACCGTTTTGTTGATGCTATGATCAGTATCAGGAAAGAAGTTGCTGCTATTGAAGAAGGCAATGTTGATAAACACGATAACGTTATAAAACATGCTCCGCATACCCTGGCAATGGTGGCATCGGACAATTGGTCGTATCCGTATACCCGCGAAACAGCTGCTTTCCCGGTACCTATGGCTAAAGAAGACAAGTACTGGCCGGCGGTTACCCGAATTGATGACGCCTGGGGCGACAGGAATCTTGTGTGCACCTGTGCTCCGATCGAAAGCTACGCTTAGTGCAATTAGCACATACATCAAATGTAAAAAACCTCAGTCGTAATGGCTGAGGTTTTTCATTTTATAAATAAAAAATATTTCATCTCATTTACAAATAAATATTGTTTATATATTTAGCAGATCAAATCTACTATTCAATATGAAAGGAATAATATCGTTTATGATTATGGCCATTTGCTGCAATATGGCATTTTGTCAGGAAAATACAGGGCCGGTGTTGATGAAAGAAATATCCGGAAAATATGAGGGCGAGCTTAAAAACGGATTGGCTAATGGCAAAGGAACAGCTGTTGGCGCCGATACTTACGAAGGACATTTCAGGAAAGGAATGCCCAATGGGGAAGGCACTTATACTTATGGAAACGGCGATATATACAAAGGAAACTTTGTAAACGGACGCTTCTCCGGGAAAGGAATTTTGTATTATAAAAGCATTTCGCCTGATAGTATTTCAGCCGGTTATTGGGACGAAGGCAAGTACCTGGGTAAAGTAAAAATTGACCCCTATGTAATTTCGAACAAAACAGGCATTGTAGATCCCAGGATTTCACTGATTGGTGAAGGAAACCAGATAGAACTTTCGGTATTGGATCCTTTTAATAAATATATTATCCCGCAAATAAACGCTACCGGAAAATATTTCCAGCGCTTTTCCTACTCCAGGATTTATTTTGAGCAAATAGATTTCCCGATTGAGCTCGATATTACCTACAATTGTTCAAATAAAATCCATTCGGGTGTTATTTATAACACGATCAGGATAAAAATTAACAAACCCGGTAATTGGCAGATCACACTGAAAAACCAATAATGTAAGCCGGGCAAAGTGTTTTTGACCAAAAATTATTCAAATTTTCCTTTAAACGAGGAATATAAATCTAAACCGATTGCTTTAATCGGCTAACCCTTTGTACCAGCGAGCGTTCATGTTCTTCGTCGGTACTATTTGGATCTTTCATCTGCCTAAACATGTCGCAGGGCAATTCATGGCAATGGCCGCAACTCACTAACCCTTTTTCATTTATGGCACAATTAAACAACGGGCAGGTGTGGTTAGGCATCATTTCCTTTGCCCAGAAAGTTTGTCCGCTAACGGCAATGCAACCATTGCATTCTTTTTCGTAATATTCGCATTCATCGCAGATCAATCCGCATGCTGAGAGTTTCATTTTCTTTAAATTTTGAATACAAACTTACATAAAAACTGAAAACACTGCAAGGTCATAATTCTACCTGTACAATTCATGTAGCAACTTAAGCAAAAAGCATTTCCAGATAAGTTGTAATCAGATTTTGGGTTTAAGTAAAGCACGTAAATATGGGTTATAGGTCAAAATATCCATAATCGTGAATAATTAAATGAGTATATTTGCATCAGCGAAACAAAAACAGCAATGAATTTATCCTTCACCGTTTCTACTTTTACCACCACCGGCCCTCCATTGGGTTGAGATGGAATGCTTTTATACTGCACGCCTTTCTCAACAACAGAGAAGGGCTTTTTTTTTGTTCTTCAATTTCTAAAGCAGACTAACTATGCGCATCTTAAAATTTGGTGGCTCATCGGTTGCAAGTCCGGAGCGAATTAATAATGTAATTGAAATAATTAAGAATTACCAGGCTGAAAATAGCCGGGTTATAGTTGTGGTATCGGCATTGGGAGGCATAACCGACCAACTGGTGAAACTCTGCGAACTGATTCCAACAGATAAAACAAAGTGCGAATCGCTGATCCTGGAAATAGAACAACGTCACCTGCTCGTTATTAAAGAACTTTTACCCATGGCGCTGCAACCATCAGTGATGGCCGAAGTAATGGCTACCTGTAACGAGCTTTCGGGAATTGTCAAAGGAGCTTCACTGGTGGGTGAGTTAACACCCCGCACCCGCGACCTGGTGTTGAGTTTCGGTGAACGATTGTCGGCATTTGTTTTAGCCCAGGCATTAAAAGCAAATACCGGGACTGGTACTTTTACGGATGCCCGAAACCTGATCAGGACCGACGGAAATTTCGGTCATGCTAAAGTCGATTTTGAAGTTACAAACCAACACGTTCGCGACTATTTTGCTTCAGGCACAGGCATTCATGTGGTTACAGGTTTTATTGCAAGCACAGCCCAGGGACAAACAACAACNNGAAGCACGCAGCATTGAGCAGCTATCGTACAACGAGGCTATGGAGATTTCGCATTTTGGCGCCAAGGTAATTTTCCCGGCAACCATGCAGCCAGCCATGGCCGTTGAAATCCCAATCCTGGTTAAAAATACATTCAACCCAACGCACAAGGGGACACGCATCAGCAAGGAATCGGGAAATGAAAACGGGTTCATTAAAGGGATATCATCGCTTAAAGATATATGCCTGATAAATCTCGAAGGAAGTGGTATGGTAGGAGTTGCAGGTGTATCGGCTAGGCTGTTTAAAGTAATGGCACAGCACCAGATCAGTGTGATTTTAATCAGCCAGGCTTCGTCGGAACACTCCATTTGTATTGGCCTGATGCAGACAGATGCAGAATATGCCTGCCAGTTGCTGCGAAGGACTTTCGCTGACGAATTGCATGCCGGACTCATTTCGGATGTCAATTATGAAGATGGGCTTGCCGTGGTAGCCGTGGTAGGTGAAAATATGCGCCGCATGCCTGGCGTTTCNNAGATCTGAAAAAAGCATTACGGGTGCTACACCAGTCGCTGTTTAACTACGAATTGCTTCAGCTCCACCTGTATATTGCCGGAACAGGCGCAATTGGCAGCAAGCTTCTCGAAATGATTGAAAAACAACGAGAATCACTTGCCGGTCAGAAAATATTACTCAAGCTCTGCGGAATATGTAACAGCCGCAAAATGATAACCGGCGAAAACCATATTGAACCTGGAGATTGGAGGTCGGTTATCGATACAACTTCACAGGATACAAACCTGGGAACATTTACCGGTGACATCATCCGGCAAAATCTCGAGAACAGCGTGTTCATTGATGTAACCGCATCAGACGAGCCAGTTAATCACTACAACGAACTTTTATCGAATAACATAGCGGTTGTTACTGCCAACAAAAGAGCCAACACCCAGGCTATGGAACACTATAACCATTTGCATAGTGCGGCTTCGAGGCGGAACACGCCGTTTCATTACGAGACCAATGTGGGTGCAGGTCTGCCG
>DGQJ01000146.1 GCA_002389705.1 Bacteroidales bacterium UBA4417 | reverse complement strand
AAAGAAAGTGGTGATCAGCCTTACCGGAAACAAAACCTTCAGCATTTCGGCCGAAAATTTAACAGAGCAAAATATTTATATCCAGAAAGTTACACTTAATGGAAAAGCCTGGAACAGTCCTTACTTTTCGTTCGACGAACTGAAAAGTGGCGGGGAACTTATATTCACCATGGGACCAAAACCCAATAAGAAATGGGGAACCCAGGTTAATTTAACGGAATTGAATGCCCTAAACGGACAAAAATAACTAGCTTTTAACCTATCAGAAATAGTTACCTCAGGTTTTTAATTCCGTTTTCCATGGCTGCCGAAATACGTTGAAAAACTTCGTCGAAGGTGCCCAGTCCGTCAATTTTAATAACACCATGCAACTGGTTATATTTCTGAATTACCGGAACTGTTTTGGTTTCGTGTTCCTGCAGGCGCTTTACAATTTTGGCCGTGCTGTTGTCGTAGGGCATACAGTTGACAGTCTTGCTGCGCTCATCAAGGCGGCTGATCAATTCCAGGGTAGGTACTTCTATTTCGATGATTTTGGAAATGGAAGATCCGTACTTCTTAAGCAGGCCATCGAGTATATAGGACTGTACCAGGGTACGCGGAAACCCCTTAAAAATAAAGCCTTTAACATCTTTGGAGTGAGCCAGCTTTTTTTCTATAAGCTGAACCACAATTTCGTCGGGCACCAATTGCCCGTTTTCGTATAGCTCAGTTATTTTGCGGCCAGTTTCGGTATTGGCGGCAATCTCCTGTTCAAGCATGGCGCCGGTGGCTACATACTCAAGCCCGAATGCTTTGGCCAGCGCCTTGCCCTGCGACCCGCGCCCCGAACCCGGGTACCCGAAAAGTACGATGTTGAATAAGCTTTTACTCAGTTCGTGGTTGATGATTTTCGTGATTGAAAGGTTAACATTCTCGATGGTATCAATACCATTTACCTCCACATAAATTCCTTTATCCCGGTAAAACTGCAAAACCGGTAATGTTTTCTCGTTGTATTCTTTCAACCGGTTACGGATTACCTTTTCGTTATCATCGCTCCTGCCCGAGGTTTTTCCACGGTTCAGCAGCCTGGCTACCGATTCTTCTTCGGGTACGGTAAGGCTGATCAGGCAATTGAGCGAGGTATTCAGCTTCAGCATCAGCCCTTCGAGTATGTAAGCCTGTATGTAGGTACGCGGGAAGCCATCGAAAAGAAACCCGTTCGAATCAGGGTTATCAGTAATGGTTTTTTCAATGATCTGAACAATGATTTCGTCAGATACCAGGCCACCTGAAGCAATGCTGCTCTGGGCCTCCATACCCAGCCGGGTTTTTTCGGCTATCTCCTTACGCAGCAGGTCGCCGGTTGAAATGTAAAACAGGTTATACTTATTGATCAGGAATTCCGACTGTGTTCCCTTTCCTGCACCGGGAGGGCCAAATAACGCGATATTTAACATAAAGAACCAGGGATTTTATTCGTGTTACAATGATTGAATTAACCGTTTACACAACTGCAACCTGCATGACATATTCATCCAAAGCTACAAAAAAAAACTGCTCCCGTGTTGGAAGCAGTTTATAAAAATGTATTGTTCAGATTTTATTCAACAGGCAAGGGGGCAATAACTTTGGCCGCTGCCAGTGCCGAAAGCTCCTTGTCGATATGGAACAAGCCACCTGCTTCGTTTCCGGCCAGTTTCATTTTATCAAGTATGCCGTGCATGGTTCTTTCTTCCTCAATCTGCTCATTAATAAACCACTGCAGGAAATTACCGGTGGTGTAGTCCTTATTATTAACAGCAACTTCGTATAAGTCGTTGATGGATGCTGTAATAAATTCTTCGTGGGTCATTACTTTTTCGAATACATCGAGTAACGAAGTGTACTCGGCGGTGGGGTTATCGAGCGCAAGTAAAGTGCTGTAGCCATTGCGATCGTTGAGATAATGCACAAATTTCAGCTGGTGCATGCGCTCCTCGTCGGTTTGTTTGAACAGGAAAGCGGCAGCACCCGGATAGCCGTTCACCTGGCACCAGGAGGCCATGGAAAGATACAACCGCGACGAATGTTCTTCGTTCTTAATCTGGTTGATGATTGCTTTTTCTACTGCTTCTTTTATCATAATACTTTGTTTTTAACGGTAAAGATTCCGGTTTGGACCGGATTTTCAGGTCAACTTCGGGCAAAGGCTTACGAGCCTTTCAAGGCTTCGGCCCCGCTTACAATTTCAAGTATTTCCTTGGTGATGGCAGCTTGTCGGGCTTTGTTGTAAGCCAGGTTGAGCTGTTTGATTAAATCGCCGGCATTGTCAGTCGCCTGGTGCATAGCAGTCATCCGGGCGCCGTGTTCGGATGCATATGAGTCGAGAATTGCCTTATAAAACTGTATTTTCAGCGATTTTGGAATCAATTCAGTTACAATTTCCTCTTTCGACGGAAGGAAAAGATAATCGATGTTTGATTTGGCCTGAACTGCATTTGGCGCATGTGTTTCAACCGGCAGAAATTGCTCAACTGTTACATACTGAACAGCCGCATTTTTAAACTGGTTGTAAATAATATCAACCCTGTCGAATTGCTTGTCAGTAAAAGCATCCATCACCGAGGTAGCGATCACGGAAACATTTTCGTACGTAAGCCGGTCGAAAATGGAATCGTGCGATGCAACAACTGAATAATTTCTTTTGCTGAAAAACTCTGTCCCCTTGCGGCCGATGGTGAGTACGCTCACGTTTCCGGCTTCGTATTGCGCAGCATAATCAGTTTTGATACGCTGAACAGCAGTACGCAATATATTTGAATTAAAGGCACCGCATAGTCCCCGGTTCGATGTAATAATCACCAGCAGTACTTTTTCGGCTTTGCGTTGCTGCGACCAGATGTTTCCATCACCCGAATCGAGAGATGCACTCAGGTTTTGAAGTAGATCCTTCAGCTTTGCAGCATACGGACGCATTTTCAGAATCGCGTTCTGGGCTTTGCGCAATTTCGAAGCTGCAACCATTTTCATGGCGCTGGTGATCTGCTGCGTCGATTTTACCGAAGCGATCCTGATTCTTACTTCTTTTAAATTCGGCATAAATTAAATTTAAACTACTAATTGGTTCCTGCTTCCGATCAATAGGAGACACAGGGGCTTTTACTTAATGTATTTTGCTGATACTTCCTTCGCCACGCTATCGAGGGCTGCCAGAATCTGATCGTCGAGTTTTCCCTGTTTCAGGTCAGCAAGCAGTTCTTTGTGCGTAGTTTCGAGGTGATGCAGGAATTCGGCTTCAAAATCGTGAATAGATGCCAATGGAACTTTCTGAAGCAGGCCACGGGTACCGCAGGCGATAATAGCAATTTGCTTTTCAACCGGAACGGGTGAGTATTGAGGTTGTTTCAGGATTTCGACATTACGTGCGCCCTTTTCCAGAATATTTTTGGTGGCGGCGTCGAGGTCGGAGCCAAATTTGGAGAATGCTTCGAGTTCGCGGTATTCGGCCTGTGCCAACTTGAGCGTTCCGGCTACTTTTTTCATCGCCTTGATCTGTGCATTTCCACCCACACGCGATACCGAAATACCTACGTTAATGGCCGGGCGTATACCTGAGTTGAAAAGTGTGGTTTCGAGGAATATCTGCCCGTCGGTTATAGAAATTACGTTGGTAGGGATATATGCCGAAACGTCGCCGGCCTGTGTTTCGATAATAGGCAGCGCAGTAAGCGAACCTCCGCCTTTAACCAGGTGCCTGATGGATTCAGGAAGGTCGTTCATCTGGCGGGCTACTTCGTCACTTTTAATGATTTTTGCGGCACGTTCGAGCAGGCGCGAATGCAGGTAGAAAACATCTCCGGGGTATGCTTCGCGTCCGGGTGGGCGACGCAGCAGCAGCGAAACTTCGCGATAAGCCACGGCCTGTTTCGAAAGGTCGTCGTAAATTACCAGTGCATGACGTCCGGTATCGCGCAAAAACTCACCGATGGCAGCTCCTGTAAACGGAGCGTAGAACTGCATAGCTGCAGGGTCGCTGGCGGTAGCCATAACTATGGTTGTGTAAGCCATAGCGCCATGGTCCTCGAGTGTTTTTACAATATTGGCAACGGTCGATCCTTTCTGGCCAACAGCCACATAAATACAGAATACAGGATCGCCTTTGTCGAAAAATTCCTTTTGATTAATAATGGTATCAATAGCAATAGCCGATTTGCCGGTCTGGCGGTCGCCGATAATGAGCTCACGTTGTCCGCGCCCGATCGGGATCATAGCATCAATGGCTTTAATACCGGTTTGCAAGGCTTCGGTTACAGGCTGCCTGAAAATAACCCCGGGCGCTTTGCGTTCAATGGGCATTTCGAAAAGATCGCCTTTCAGTTCGCCTTTACCGTCAATAGGTTCGCCCAGCGTATTGATAACACGCCCGAGCATGCCTGCACCTACCATAATACTGGCAATGCGCTTGGTACGCTGAACTTTGTCGCCTTCTTTAATTGCGTTGGATTCGCCCAGGAGTACAACACCTACGTTGTCCTCTTCGAGGTTCAGCACTATTCCCTTGGTGTCGGTTTTAACAAATTCGACCAGCTCGCCCGACTGTGCGTTAGTGAGGCCATAAACACGGGCAATGCCGTCGCCGACCTGCAGTACCGATCCTATTTCCTTAATTTCGGCTTCGGTTGAGAAGCCTGCCAATTCCTGCCGCAGTATAGCAGTTACTTCTGCGGGTTTAATTTCTGCCATATGAGTACGGGATTAATATCCTTTTATAAACAGGTTTTTTTCAAAATCTTTTCTGAGTTTTTTCACTTTGGTAGAGATACTCTGGTCCACCTGGTAATCATCGAGGTTTACTACGAATCCGCCAATCAGTTTTTTGTCGATCTGCTCAACCAGGTCAATTTGTTTATCCGTGAGTTTGCGGAGAATGTCGAGCACACCATCTTTTTCTTTTGATTCGAGCCCAACTGCCGAGGTAACGTACGCGGTTTTAATTCCTTTGGAGGCTTTATACAGATCGGTAAAAGCTTCGGCTATAGCCGGAAGGTAACGCTCGCGGCGCTTACGGATCATCAGGGTCATAAAACTGAGCGACATCCTGTTAACCGAGGTGGCGAAGAGTTTTGTGATGACCTTTATTTTTTTATCGGCATGTATAACCGGGTTTTGCAGCATACGCACAAAATCATGGTTTGTGGTGCATATACTGTCGAGCAGTATCATATCCTCATTTGCATTTTCAACAACGCCGGTTTCGCTGGCCAGGTCGAAAAATGCCGCAGCATAACGCAAGGTAATTTTGGTATAACTCATTTGAGGGATGGTATTGATTCTGCCTAATTGATTTTAACTTCGTTCAGAAGCTTTTCGGTAAGTTGCTGTTGCTGTTCCTTGTTTTCGAGTTCTTTCCCGATCAGTTTTTCAGCGATTTCGATGGAGATGGAAGCGATCTGGTTTTTCAGTTCGTTGATGGCTGCCATTTTCTCGAATTGTATGTTTTCGCGGGCATTTTCGATGATGCGCTCTGCTTCTTCGTTGGCTTTTTGCCGGGCATCGTCGAGGATGGCTTCCTTCAGCTTACGGGCATCGCGCATGAGGGCATCGCGTTCGTCCTTGGCATCGCGCAGCAGTTGCTCGTTACCTGCCTTCAGTTTCAGCATTTCCTTCTTCGCCTCGTTAGCTGCTTCCAACGCTTTTTCAATGGTATCTTCGCGTTGGTGTATACCTTTCATGATGGGTTTCCAGGCATATTTGCCCAGTACGAAAAGTACCAGGCTGAACGATACCAGCATCCAGAATAACAGGCCTATACCAGGAGTTACTAATTGCATAATTCTGGGTATAAAAGTTTATAATTTGTTTACTTGTACTCAGGTTTAAAAAATCCGGTTACTGAATCCCTGCCAGTCGCAGGGATACAGCATCCGGGCATGTTTACTTCATGAAAATGATCAGCAGACAAACCACGATAGCGAAGAACGCAACGCCTTCGATAAGAGCGGCAGCCACAATCATGTTCGAACGGATATCGCCTACGCTTTCGGGCTGACGGGCAATGGATTCGAGCGCCGAAGCACCGATTTTTCCAATACCGATACCTGCACCGATAGCTGCAATACCAGCACCAATTCCGGCACCCATATAAGCTATGGGAGCAAAATTAGCTGCTGCTTGTAATAAAACGCTTAAGAGTGACATAAGAATTGAATTATGGTGATTAATAAAAGAATTAGTGTTCAACAGAATGTTCTTCGGCGTGGCCGTGTTCCTCGGTAGCCATACCAAAATAAATGGCTGAAAGCAGGGCAAATACATAAGCCTGGATAAATGCTACCAGCAGTTCGAGCAGTGTCATAAATACGCCGAAAGCAATCGAAAATACCGAAACGCCATACCCAATGGCTACATTCATACTTCCGAAAATAAATATCAGGCTCATAAACCCGAGCAGGATGATGTGGCCTGCAGTCATGTTGGCAAACAAACGGACCATTAATACAAACGGCTTTGTTATTACTCCAACAAATTCAACCACCGGCATGAGCGGTATCGGGAACTTAAGCCACCAGGGCACCCCGGGGGCATTAAAAATATGTTTCCAGTAATCTTTATTTCCAATAAATGTGGTAATCACAAAGGTGAAAAGTGCCAGCACCATGGTAACGGCAATGTTGCCGGTAAGGTTGGCGCCACCGGGGAAAATGGGTATAAGCCCAAGCAGGTTATTGAAAAAGATAAAGAAAAACACGGTAAGCAGGAAGGGCATAAAACGCTCATACTTGTTTTTGCCTAAACCGGGTATGGCAATGTCGTCGCGCACAAACAGGATAATAGGTTCGAGCAACGACTGAAGTCCTTTGGGCGCAGTATCAGGATTTTTTTTGTAACGGTTACCGATCGAAATAAAAACCACACACAACAGGATGATGCTGATAAAAAGCGAGACCACGTTTTTGGTAATTGAAAAATCAAGCGGTATTTTGGCCGAGGTGTCGATGGTTTCCCCATCTTCCAGCACTTTAACAATTTTGCCTTTGTTTTCGCCTTCGGTCATTAATTTGTAGCCGTTGTATGCCTCGGTGCCATGATGAAAATGGCTGGAGCAAAAAGTAACCAGTTTACCGTTATCGATCAGGATTACCGGTAAGGGAATTGAGAGGTGAAAATGGTTATAGGTGAGAATATGCCATTCGTGCGCATCAGTAATATGATCGATGATCATTTCGCCGGCATCGAAACTCTTTTTCTCTGCATGCCCAGCTTCCTGCTGAGGTGCTCCGGTTTCGGCAGCAGTAACATTTGCAAAAGTGAACCCTGAAATAAACAAGGCAAGTATAATGAACTGTAACCTGATTGTATGTGATAACTTACTGATCATAAGCCTGCTTTCGTATTGAAGTGCAATATTAGTATTAATCTTTGATAAAAGCTGCGTATTCATCCCAAAAATACGAACTAATTTCATTTTATTCATGCAAAAGTAATATAATTAAACATATTAGTGAAGCGTCTATTTGTATGAGCTAAAGATGACCTGTTTTCACAATGATTACTGGTATCCGGTTGTTATCAACCAGCCGTTTGTGAAAGCAAGCTGATACAATAAATCATCGGTATAATTAACCTAAAACAGGTACTTTTGTTGTGTTTAAAATCCAACTATGGAATTTACAGTTTTTTCGGACGAATCGTTTATGCGGGAAGCTTTAAAGGAAGCCCGCCTGGCACTTGGCAAGGATGAGGTTCCGATTGGTGCCGTAGTGGTGTGCGAAAACCGAATCATTGCCCGGGCTCATAACCTTACTGAGCAACTGAATGATGTTACAGCCCATGCCGAAATGCAGGCATTTACCGCTGCTTCGGGGTTTATGGGTGGAAAATACCTGGAAGGCTGTACCCTGTATGTAACCATTGAGCCGTGCGTGATGTGTGCCGGGGCTTCATTCTGGACACAGATAAGCCGGATTGTTTACGGGGCCGATGACATTAAACGTGGTTATTCGTTGCTCAGCTCATCGGTGCTGCACCCGCGTACCCGGGTTACCAAAGGAGTGCTTGCCAATGAATGCGCAACCCTGATGAAGGATTTTTTCAGGAAGAAACGTTAAAGGAAAAATTGGCACCTTTCATTCCAGCCTCCCGATCGGGAACCGGAGCCTGGGCAAAAACGATGGACAACGCGAAAAATGAATTGGCTGCATCATTTGATTTAAGATTAAAACACCGCAAATCACTATCGAAAACATTAATGATCAGTGAAAAGGGTATTTTACTGGCCACTGCCTTATTGTGCCGAAACGGTTATTTGCAGGCCAAAAAATATCTTTCAGTTTTTAGCTGATAAACTTAACCGAAATTGTAATTTTGCGCCACGGTTCATAATAAAATTAAAGTGAAGAATATCAGATATTTTACTCATGGTAACGAAACCATAGAGTGGAATCCAGAAGCCTGCTGGCATGCAGGAAAATGTGTTAAAAACATCCCTTATATCATCGAAAAGCCTGGTATCTATAGTATAAACGTTTCCGAAAACCAGTTTGAGGCCATTCAGAATCAGGCGGAATACTGCCCATCGAAAGCTTTAAAAGTAATTAGTCCAACTAAATAGCTTGTCACCGCTCTTTTCTCAAACATATCCGGCGCTTGCCAGTTATAAAAAAAGGCCGTTTTACCGGCAGGTGTTTTGATCCGTTTTATTAAATCCGGACACTAATAGTTACTTTGGTGCGTTTTTTGAAGAATATATATTAAAACATTTCGATGAACCGTATCCTGGTCATACTAATATTGTTCTGTTGCATTGCAGCATATCCCCAGTCGTACCGGAGCATACCCAACAAGGCTTTTGTACGGGGCGAGAAACTCACATTCAGGGTTGCATTTAATTCGGCGCTCACCGGGAGCATTACCGGTGGAAAAGCTACGCTTGAAATAACAGAAGATGTGAAGCTGATCGAAAACCGCAATACCTACCATGTAGTGGGTATAGGCAAAACCACCGGTCTGATCGAAATGATTTATAAAGTAAACGACCGTTTCGAGAGTTATTTCGACCAGGATGCACTTATTGCCCGCCAGTTTATCAGGCGAACCCGCGAAAATACCTACAAAAAGGATGATTTGGTGATCTTCCGCCAGCGTGATAAGCTGGCCGTGAGCCTCACCAAAATAGTGAAGGTACCCGCCAATGTGCAGGATGTAATTTCTGCTTTTTATTATGCCCGCACCCTCGATATTTCGGACCTGAAACCGGGCGAAACTTTCGAAATACCCTTTTTTCTCGACGATTCGGTTTATCACTCCCGGGTCATTTATAAGGGTCGCGAAACGGTGAAGACCAAACTGGGAAAATTTCGTTGTGTGGCTTTCCAGCCGATGGTGGCCACAGGATATGCTTTCGACGATCCATACCCTATCACCATCTGGATAACTGACGATGCCAACCGGTTACCCGTGCTGATTGACTCAGAACAATCCGTGGGAAGGGCCCGGGTCGAGCTGATCTCATATTCAGGCCTTGCCAACCCGATTACAGCCAAAATACCGGATTGAACACCAGATTTAATTTCTCAAAGAAATGCTGATTTTCACTTCACCCTGATCAATGTATCCCTAGGCGAAGGAACATGAATTACCGGCGGCGCCGAAGGCTTGTCGAGCCTTGTTAAATCATACCGTTTTATGGCTTTATCAATGATGCTGATCCACGACGACGACCTTGCATAGCCACTGGCCTTCATAGCTTTAAGCCATTTCATATAATCCATGTCGCCTTTTAACCCGGGGTAATACTTTCTTTTCGAAATCATTTCGCCTATATGCAGGTAGGCGGCCTCATCCGTTTCAAACGTTCGGTATGTTGTTATATATCCCGACTTCGATTTCGACGATTTTACCCTGCCTTTCACCCCAAAATGATTGTGCTTTGTACGGCATAATTTGCTGGTACCCGAGGCGCTTTCGTGTAATGCTATACCTAAAACCAGGCTGGGTGGAATCTGGTACTTTTCCATCACTTCAAGCGCAAGCGGACTGTAAGTATCAATATACTTCTGTGCCGCGCTTTGCGCGAACATAAAATAAGGTGCTAAAAAAAGAAATGTGACAAACAGAATCCGCATCAAACTGATAATTTCCGGCTAAAAGTAAAGTTTTTTCAAAACATGTAACTTCCTGCGTACTGAATTGTTCAGTTTTTGGATATCGGCAGGCATCAAACCAATCGGGGTACGCTTTTTGCAGTATTCAGCCATAACCGGAAGTTTTCAGGCATTATGGAAATTTTAACCCGAACGCATCCTGGTACTACCAATTTACATAATTTTATCTCATTGTGTCAAATCAATTCAGTATGAAGACCTTTTTCAGTATCATCATCATGGCATTCAGCCTTTCGGCGATGTCGCAAAATCAATATTCCCGTGAGTGGAAACAGGTAGATTCGCTTGCTGCCATTGGGCAGTCGCAATCGGCGCTCGTTATAGTCACTTCTGTTTATAACAAAGCAAAAACTGACAACCAGGCTGATCAGTTTTTGAAAGCAACGCTTTATCGCATGAAACTGGAGGCAGATTTCGGGGAAGATTATTTTGAAAAAAGTATAGAACGCACCCGTCTCGATATTCAGTCGGCCCAAACCCCGGTAAAGCAAATCCTGCATTCGATACTGGCCGAACTTTACTGGGATTATTACCAGGAAAACCGCTGGAAGATACTCGGACGCAGCGAAACGGCCAATTTCGTGCCCGACGATATCAAAACCTGGGACCTGAAAAAACTGGTTTCGGCTTGTATGGAAAACTATTCGGCTTCGCTTACCGAAAAAAATGTATTAAAATCAACCGCTATTTC
>DGQJ01000105.1 GCA_002389705.1 Bacteroidales bacterium UBA4417 | reverse complement strand
GACGCCGGACTTTTTATAACCTGGTTATAGTATTCTGTGGCATCAGCAAAATTCTTTTCCTTTTGCGCAATCTGGCCCATTATAAAATTGATGCGGGCTTTCATTTTGCGGTCCGAAGCAAGCGCCAGGCCTTGTTTCAGGTTGGTTTTGGCAGCCGTCAGGTTCCCGGTAAACAGGTAATAGTCGGCATACATCAGCGGGATCTCCTTGCGGATACGATATGGCGCTTTTACTTTTGCCGCTTTTGTTTCAAATTCTTCGAGCTGTGCAACCACATCTTCATACTTCTTTTGCTGGAGCAGGCTGCGGATGTACCAGAGTGAAGCCTCGAGGTCGGTAACTGTTCCCGGGTATTGCTTTTGCAGGAACTCCATAGTGCGGCGCGAATTGTTGTAATCCTGCTTGTAAAACTGTGCTTTACCGATCAGCAGGTAACAATCGTCAATCCATTTGTTGTGTTCCACGTTGCGGATAAACATCGAATGCCGGGGAATGGCTATGCCTGCTTTTTCGATAGCGCGGTCCATATCGGAATTTATCTTGCGTGCTTCCTCGGCTGTACCGAAATTGTAGACTTTTAATATGGAATTGTAATTGTCGGCAACGCTTTCTTTCAGCGTTGCTTTGCCGTTCTTGAAACTTTCGTTCCCATTCCAGTAAACATTGTAATGGGTGGTAAGATTATGGTAAGTACGGCTGGTAAAAGTGTTTTTTTTGGTCGAGCATGAATATAGAATTACCGCACCGATAATACACAACGGTAGAAGAATAAACCTGAAAATAAATTTCAATTTCAAATGAATGGTAGGTGTTGTGTTGACTGCTCGCAACGTTCTATAGAATACTAACTCAAAGAGTGCAAAAATATTTCATTTTTTCTAATTTCAATCTAAAAGAGTGGATTGTCTGGATTTTATTCGGGGAATGCGGTGTTTCGGTGGGAGCATCTGTAAATTGCCGTACTGGTGCTGGTGCGCTGTGCTTACGGCTGAGGTTAAAATGCTGCAGAACAGGAACAGTTGCCGGTTTTTAAGTACTTTTATGAAATTATATTCAATCATGTTGCGCTGAATTTTCTGATTTTAGGTAGGTTTGCAAAATATTACGCGTGCTGTTGTAAAAAAAATATGGATTTAAAATCGGAACGAAAAAAGATCTGGAAGCTGTTGACACGACGGATCCGCGACCAGTACAGGCTTGTGGTGCTGAATGAAGAAACCCTCGAAGAAAGGATTTCATTCAAACTCTCGCGGCTCAATGTATTTGTTGCTATAGGCATGCTGTCAATTATCCTGGTACTGATTACCACGTACATTATTGCATTTACCCCGCTGAAGGAATACATACCTGGTTATACCGATGTTACACTGCAACGCCGTATCTACGAATTGCAGCTCAGGTCCGATTCGGTGGCTTTTGCCATGCGCTCGCAGGAAAGCTATCTCGATAACCTGCGAAAAGTGCTTGGCGGAGACCTTCCCAACGAAAGGACCATGACTCCTGTGGATACAGCTCAAACCCGCAATTACCGGAATATTACCGATAAGCGTTCGCCCGAGGACTCCATCCTTCGCACTGAATATGACAATGCCAACAAGTACAATCTTTTTAAGTCGGATAAATCGACAGGCACCGGTGCAACCATGCGCAATATTACTTTTTTTACCCCGGTAAAAGGCATTGTAACCAGCCAGTTCGACCCGCTGCGTAAACATTTTGGTATTGACATCGTTGCCGCACGCGACGAAGTAATAAAATCGGTTCAGGACGGTACTGTTATTTTCTCGGGTTGGACCGTCGAAACCGGTTATGTAATTGCCATTCAGCATCCGGGCAATGTTATTTCGGTGTACAAACACAATTCGGTACTGCTTAAAAAGGAAGGAAACATTGTTCATGCCGGCGAAACAGTTGCCATCATCGGCCAGTCGGGTGAACTCTCCACCGGCCCGCACCTGCACCTCGAACTGTGGATTAACGGGATACCGGTAAACCCAAAAGATTACATTGTTTTTTAGACAATTGTCTTTAATAATTTTGTATTCAAGCAAATAAAAGCCGCTACAGGATTAAATACCCCTGAATTCGTTACTTAAATATCATCCATCAAATTCTTATATCCATTTGAAACGTCGAATCGCCATTCTTGGATCAACAGGCTCAATAGGTACCCAGGCGCTGGAGGTAATAAAACAGCACCCGGATAAACTTGAGGTTGAAGTGCTCACCGCTCACTCCAACGCACCTTTATTAATCCGGCAGGCCATCGAATTTATGCCCAATGCCGTAGTGATTTCGAAAGAAAGCATGTACAAACGGGTGTTGGAAGCACTTGATCCATACGATATTAAAGTGTATTCGGGCTCCGCTTCCATTGAGCAGGTTGTTGAAATGGAAAGCATTGATATGGTGCTGGTGGCATTGGTTGGCTGGAGCGGTCTTAAGCCAACGCTTCGTGCCATTCAGGCAGGTAAGCCTATTGCGCTTGCCAATAAAGAAACCCTGGTGGTTGCCGGCGAACTGGTTACCAAACTTGCCCGCGAAAAAGGAGTTAACATTTATCCCGTTGATTCGGAACATTCGGCAATATTCCAATGCCTTGCAGGCGAATTTCATAACCCGGTTGAAAAATTAATTTTAACGGCATCGGGTGGTCCGTTCAGGGGACTCAGCCACACTCAACTGATGCAGGTTACAAAGGATCAGGCCTTGAAACACCCCAACTGGAACATGGGGTGCAAAGTAACTATCGATTCAGCAACCCTTATGAACAAAGGCCTCGAGGTTATTGAAGCCAAATGGCTGTTCAATTTTGATATTGATCGTATCGAAGTAGTGGTACACCCGCAAAGCATCATCCATTCGCTGGTGCAGTTTGCTGATGGTTCCATTAAAGCGCAGTTGGGCTTGCCCGATATGCGTTTGCCCATACAATACGCACTCACTTATCCTGACAGGTTTGCGTCGCAGTTTCCCAAGTTCAGTTTCGATCAGTGCCTGCAGTTTACCTTCGAAAAGCCGGATACCGGTAATTTCAACTGCCTGAACCTGGCTTACCAGGCCTTGCGCCGGGGAGGAAACATGCCGTGTGTAATGAATGCTGCCGACGAAGTTGCGGTTCATGCTTTCCTGCGGGAAGAGATCAGCTTTCTGCAGATTCCTGAACTGATTGAAGAAACCATGTCGAAAATTGCCCTGGTTAACAAACCCTCACTCAGCGATTACGAGGCTACCGATGCGGAGGCACGCATTCGGGCAACTGAACTCCTGGCACAATACAGCAATAAACACTGATGCTTTTTTGCTGTTTAAAAAGCAGGCAATAAACTTTTGCAGCCAGGCTAAAATGACTGCGCTGATTTTCATGATAAAAAAAGAAGTAAATTTGCCCGCTAAAAACCCAGATAAATTTTATAAAACATAGATCACATCTCGTATGGTCATTTTGGTTAAAGTAGTTCAACTGCTTCTCAGTCTTTCGATCCTGGTGATATTTCACGAATTCGGACATTTTCTGGCTGCCCGCATCTTTAAAACCAGGGTTGAGAAGTTTTACCTGTTTTTCGATCCTTGGTTTTCGTTATTCAAATTTAAAAAAGGCGAAACTGAGTATGGTGTTGGCTGGCTCCCGTTGGGTGGTTACGTAAAGATATCGGGGATGATTGACGAGTCGATGGACAAGGAAGCCATGAAACTCCCGCCGCAACCTTACGAATTCAGGTCGAAACCTTCGTGGCAGCGGCTGATTATTATGCTGGGTGGGGTAACCGTTAACGTGTTGCTGGCTATCGGGATTTACGTGGTGATGCTGGCTGCCTGGGGCGAACAATACCTGCCAAATGCCGAAGTAAAATATGGAATAACCGTTGATACCCTTGGCCAGAAACTGGGCCTGCAAAACGGCGATAAAATACTAAGCCTGGATAACAAACCTGTTGATGATTTTTTCAGGATTCCGGCAACGCTCATTCTAGAGAACGTGCAAACCATCCAGGTGCAGCGCGACAGCCAGCAGGTAAATGTTGTAATTCCACGGGAACTCATCTCACAGGTTGTTAAACATAAATCTCCTGATTTTATCAGCGTGCGGATTCCGTTCGAAGCAGCTGATTTTGCACCGGGCTCACCGGCCAAAAAAGCTGGCATGCAGACCGGCGACCGGATTATCGGGCTGAATGGAACACCAACCCTGTATTTTGATCAATTTAAAACAGCCGTTCAGAAGCATAAAAATGAAAAGGTAGATGTTGCCGTTTTGCGGGGATCTGATACGGTTACCCTGGCTGTTAATGTCTCCGATCGCGGATTAATCGGCGTGGCGCCCAAATCACCGGCTGGTTATTTTACATTTAAAGAGCATTCTTATTCCATTTTCCAGGCAATTCCTGCCGGCACCGTGAAAGCCTATGAAAAAACAGCTGATTACCTCAAATCGCTCAAATTGCTGTTCAATCCCGAAGTAAAAGCATATGAATCAGTGGGTGGTTTTATCACCATCGGAAGTATTTTCCCATCGGTGTGGGATTGGGAAGCATTCTGGAGTCTTACCGCTTTCTTATCTCTGATGCTTGCCGTACTTAATATCCTGCCCATCCCGGCCCTCGATGGCGGGCATGTCATGTTCCTGCTTTACGAAATTATTTCGGGGCGCAAACCCAGCGACAAGTTTATGGAATACGCGCAGATTGTCGGGATGGTGCTGCTTTTTGGACTGTTGATTTTCGCCAATGGCAACGATATAATAAAATTATTCAGATAAACAGGGAGTTCAAAAACGAGCACGGCTGATAAAAATAAATCCCGGGAAACTAAGCATTTCCCGGGATTTATTTTTATATTGATTTCGATTGCCCTTTTTGATAACAGTGTGCCGGCGAGTTTTGCTTCGGTGGAAACCATAATGAACCGGAGTCTCAAGTTGATGGTTGGGAGAAAGTCGAAAAATGCTTTGAAGGAATTTTAATTGCCTGGTTTTATTTCGATTCAACTTTCTCTGTCAGCGATTTAAATCCTTTGCCAAGTATCTCGTAAGCGTCCAGCACGGCGATAAACGCTTCGGGGTCAACCCGGTGAACATATTCTTCGAGCATATACAGTTCGCGCGGGCTCACCACGGTAAAAATAATCTGTTTGCTGTTGTGGTTATACATGCCTTCGCCATGTAAAAAGGTGCCGCCCCGTTTCATGTCCAGGATAATGGTATCGCGGATTTCCTCATGCTTGTCCGAAACTATAAAAAGGGTTTTATCATACGAAAACCCATGCATGGCAGTATCTACCACTTTACCAAGAACAAATATGGTAATCCAGCTGAATAACGGTATGCGCCAGTCGCCGAAGGCAACGTATCCAAGCAACACGATGGTCGAATCTACAATCATCATAAGTTGCCCGAGCGGCAGGCGGGTATATTTCTGAAGTATCATGGCTATCGCATCGGTGCCTCCACTGGTGGCTTTTGCTTTAAAAGTAAAAGCCACACCAATACCAATCAGCAGCCCACCAAAAATGCACGAAACCAGTGTTTCGCCGGGCACCAGCGGCAGCGATCCATAAAAGTAGCTGAGTGTATCAACGTAGATTGATGTAAGTACAAAAGCAACCACGGTTTTCGCTCCAAATTTTGGACCTAGCAGCTTAATTCCCAGCAGGGTGAGTGGTATGTTAAAACAAAGTGCTGTTAACCCGATGGGTGTTCCCAGCAAATGGTGAAGGATGATGGCTACACCATAAATTCCGCCAGGAACAATTTTATTAGGGCTGATAAAAAGCACGTACCCGGCTGAAATCAGGAAAGTACCAATGGCTATCAGCGCATACGATTTAAACCATTTCAATGAAAATATTTTCTCTTTCTGAAAATATGAAGTGTCAACCATGTTATGTTTTGATATTTAATTGGGTCAGATGTTCCATGCCTGATTGATACATGTTTACTTTCGTTCAGGCTGAGCTTTCAGCCGTGACTTCAGATCAGACACGCGAGATATTCAACGCCTTTAATCTGCCAGCTTTTCTTTCAGCGATTTAAAACCCTCACCTAATATTTCGTTAGCTTCGAGCACGGTGAGGAAAGCTGTGGGGTCTATTTCGTGGATGTATTCCTGCAGCAGCGCCATTTCCCGGCGGTTCACCACGGTGAAAATAATTGTTTTCTCGGCCCCGTTGTACATACCCTTACCAGGGATATAGGTACCGCCCCGTTGCAGATCGTTAATAATCCTGTCGCGGATTTCGGGAAATTTATCCGAAACTATAAAAAGCGTTTTGTCAACACTCAATCCCTGTAATACTACATCAATGGTTTTGCCGGTAATGTAAATTACAATCCAGGAGTACAAAGGGATTTTCCAATCGGCAAATACCAGAAGCCCTATCAATACAATAGCTGAGTCAACATAAATCATAAGCTGGCCCAGTGGGAACTTTGTATATTTCGCCAGTATCATGGCAATAATATCGGATCCACCCGAAGTGGCTTTCGATTTAAAAATTAATCCAAGCCCAAGGCCTACCAGTACTCCTCCAAAAATGGATGATAGCAAAGCATCGCCTTCAACCAGTGGGGCTTCGCCATACAGGTATGTTATGGCATCCATAAAAACTGAGGTGAGCACAAATCCAACCACAGTTTTAACACCAAACCGGGGGCCTAATATCTTAATACCAATGATGGTGAGCGGGATATTCAGTATCAGTCCCATTAACCCGATGGGGAAGCCCGAAGGAGCCCATGCAAACATTCCTGCCGTTAAATAATGCACTACTATCGCTATACCATACACTCCACCCGGAACAATTTTGTAAGGGGAAATAAAAAATACAAATCCGGCGGCTAATATAATCGAGCCAATCACAATCAGTCCATAGCTGATAAACCATTTTTTAGAGAAAATTTTCTCAGGGCGAAAGTCCATATAATCAATAATTTATCGGTTAATGTTTTGCTTTTTTTTGAGGGTGCAAATTTGAGCAGATATTTCGAGATTTCACATATTAATTCAAAGTTTTATCAAAGAAAATTTAATCCTCACAAGGTTAGCATTTATAAGACTTCAATAACCGGCAATCGGTTTGCCTGCAGTTTTACCTCTAGTTTTTACCGTTTCAGTTTCAGCAAAAATCTTTGAGTTGTAACTGTGATTCTCATGCCCGAAAGCTGAATAGAATAAGTATGCATGCGGAACGAAACTATTTTCGGCCGGCAATATTTCCGAAGCCTGTTCGTTAAACACCAAAACCATTGAATTAACAGCCATTTTGTTAAAAATTAAATCATCCAATTAAATAATTAAATCACTCCTAAACGTAAATTTTATTACTTTAGCACGTTTTTTCAATTATTGTTATGCACCAGGTAAAATATATGCGTTCGATATGGCTTCTTTCAGTGCTGATGGCTGCGTCAGT
>DGQJ01000378.1 GCA_002389705.1 Bacteroidales bacterium UBA4417 | reverse complement strand
AGCCGCAGCTTCATCGTCCTTTGTAAAATCAGCTTCTTTGTAAAACTCCACGGGGCCTTTATCAGTAATTACCACGGGCTGAACCAGGTCGAGGTTCCCTGAGTTGTGCGGCGAACAGAAGCCCACATGTTTCGAGTTATTTTTAAAAATAAAATCGGTAAGTACAATAAACACTTCGTTACTGTCGCCGATCACTTCATTTTTTTCGGATGGACTAACATATTCAATATTGTCGGCCATACAGTATTCCCACACTTCATTTTCGAGCAGGTCGGCAATGGTTAATTCCGAAAGACGCTTACGATTCATTTTATCATGTTGAATTAAGGATAAACAATTCAGGCAGCAGGCTTTTACCTTGTATCTGATCCTGCAACATACATTGAATAGCTGCTTTGCCAGAGTATCTTTTCAACATAAATAGCGAACGTACAAAATTTTAAGCAAGCCCCGACAAAAGCCGGCAAACTTTCGCAAGTTTTGCACAAAAGGCCTATCTGTTTATACGCTAAACAATTATAGAAAAAATCCGGGAATTAGGTTACCTTTGCAAAAAATTAGAACCACGGGTTTACGATCGTTGCAGCCAGTTTACACCAGGCAGAGCAAAATTTAAAGGCGATTTAAACCATCCAAATTAAACAATACACATGGGAAATATTCTGGCTATAGTTGGCCGACCAAATGTTGGGAAAAGCACATTTTTTAACCGCCTTACCGGCACACAGGAAGCTATTGTTGATCCTACAAGCGGGGTTACACGCGATCGCCATTACGGGCACAGCGACTGGAATGGAATAGAATTTTCGGTAATTGATACCGGCGGAGTAGTTGTAAACGGCGACGATGTATTTGATGCTGAAATCGTAAAACAGGTTGAGCTTGCCATTGAAGAAGCCGATGTAATCCTGTTTATGGCCGATGCACGCGAAGGACTTACCCCGCTCGATAAGGATGTGGCTCAAATGATACGCCGCTCACCCAAAAAAGCCTTCCTTGCGGTTAATAAAATTGACAGCCCGGATAAATTTCACGAAGTGGCTGATTTTTACAGCCTGGGATTTAAGGAAATTTATGGCATTTCGTCGTCGAATGGCGGCGGAACCGGCGATTTGCTGGATGCCATTGTTAAAGAGTTCAGCAAGGAAACACCCGAAACTTTGCCCGACCTTCCAAAATTCACGGTTGTAGGCCGTCCGAATGTTGGCAAATCGTCGTTTGTAAATGCCCTGCTTGGCGTTGAAAGAAATATAGTAACCCCCGTTGCAGGCACTACGCGCGACAGCATTTATACACATTATAAATCCTTTGGTTTCGATTTTCTGCTGGTGGATACAGCCGGGCTGCGCAAAAAATCGAAAGTTTCGGAAAACATTGAGTTTTATTCTGTAATGCGGTCCATCCGTGCCATCGAAAGCAGCGAAGTAGTGTTCCTGATGATTGATGCAACCCAGGGCTGGGAATCGCAGGATATGAATATTTTCAGGCTGGCACAAAACAACCATAAAGGCATTGTTATTATTGTGAATAAATGGGACCTGGTTGAAAAGGACACCCACACCCACAAACAATATGAAGAGGCCATCCGCAAAAACATAGCGCCATTTACCGATGTTCCCATTGTGTTTACCTCGGTACTGAACAAACAGCGCATTCACAAAGCCCTCGAAGAAGCAACAGCAGTATACCAGAACCGCAAAAAACGAATTCCTACCCGCAAACTGAACGACCGGTTGCTACCTGTTTTCGATGGAACACCGCCTCCGTTCATCAAAGGCAAAGAGGTTAAAATCAAGTATATCACCCAGATAAAAACACCGTATCCCAGTTTTGTACTTTTCTGCAACCTGCCGCAGTATGTAAAAGATCCATACAAACGCTTTGCCGAGAACAGGATACGCGAGGAGTTTAACTTCACCGGCGTACCTATGGAAATATATTTCAGGAAAAAGTAAATGATTTGGAATGTGGAATGTCGGATGTTTGATCTTATGACTACATTGTAAATCAGATAGCAAAAAGGGGGTTATTGCATGGAGAACGAATCGTTACGGATCGATAAATGGCTGTGGGAAGTACGTCTTTTTAAATCGCGAAGCCTGGCAACCGATGCCTGTAAAGCCGGCAAGATTAAAATGGAAGGCAGTAATGTAAAAGCATCGAAAGAGCTAAAAGAAGGTGATGTTATTACAGTGAGTCTGAACCCTTTGTTTAAAACGGTGCGCGTAAAGAAATTCCCCAAAAGCCGTGTTAATGCAAAACTGGTTAATGATTTCATGGAAGACCTTACACCGCAGGCCGAATACGACAGGGTAAAAATGATAAACGAAACAAACATTGAATACCGCGACAGGGGAATCGGCCGGCCAACCAAAAAACAACGCCGGGTAATTGATCAGCTTAAAAACAGCAAAGAGTCGTGGTAGAAAANNTTTATCCTTTATCCTTTATCCTTTCATATCATTCCACCATCAGCACCAGTCCTTTAAGATACTCCCCTTCCTGGTGAAAAATATTGATAGGATGATCGGCTGGCTGCGAAAGGTGCTGAATGATCCGTACCTGGCGCCCCGCATCAATGGCTGCGGCTGTTACGGCCGAAGTAAACATCTGCCGGTCGACCACCTGCGAACAGGAAAAGGTAAATAAAATACCCCCGCTTTTAATTTTCGCCAATGCCAGTGCATTCAAAGTACGGTATCCTTTAAGCGCCTGGTTGCGCGATGCCACATTTTTGGCATACGCCGGTGGATCGAGAATTACGAGGTCGTACTGATCCTGTTGCATGTTCTCAATATATTTCCGGGCATCGGCAACAATGCATTCGTATTCGGGACCACCAAAACCGTTGAGTTGCATATTTCTGGCAGCCATTGCAATGGCAGGTGCTGAACTGTCGACCGTATGTACCTGCCTGGCTCCGGCTTTGGCAGCATAAACCGAGAAACCTCCTGTATACCCGAACATATTCAGAACATTTCTGCCTGCAGCAAACCGGGCCAGGCATTCGCGGTTTTCACGCTGATCGACGAAGAAACCGGTTTTCTGACCACAAACGGCATCCACAAAAAACCGATGCCCGTTTTCGAGCACTTCACAAGCGCCTGTATTTCCGGCAAGGAAACCATCTTCCACCTTTCGGCCGGTCATTTTGCGAATGGCTTCGGCACTTTTATCGTATACAGTGGTTATTCTGCCATTACCCGCTTTCAAAACTGCTTCGGCCAGTTGCTGCCTGGTGTCGTGCATACCGGTAGTATGCGCCTGAAGCACCGCCATTTCACCATAAACATCAATAATAAGTCCCGGCAAATTATCTCCTTCGTTGTGCACCAGCCGAAAAGCGTTAGTCAGCGGATGTTGGGTTAGCCCGACAGCTTGCCTCACCCGCCAGGCCATTTCAATTTTTTTCTGCCAGAAATGCTGGTTTATTTCCTGGCGTTCAAAGGTAAAAAGCTTCACGGCCAATGAACCAGGCATACAGTGACCGGTCGCCAGGTATTTGCCCGAAGCGCTGAAGCATTCCACGATATCGCCTTCCGAAGGATTCCCGACTGTTTTTGCAATCGCCCCCGAAAAAATCCAGGGATGAAAACGTACTACCGGGCCTTCTTTACCAGGTTTCAGGATAATTTGCGGGTATGTTGTCATATTTCTTTACTGAACAGGCAAAGGTACGTGAAAAAAAACAAGGGGGCATTACAATCCATTATTTGAAGAATTGCCTGATAATTTAACCTGGTCAACAGATTGATCTGCTAATCAGAAAATCACTTAGGCATGTTCATCATCAGTTTAAGATTACTATTTATAACTTTCAGAGGGGCAATGGGTGATGGGGCGATGAGCGATTATGCTTTTCCTGTGTTAGGCATTCGGTCATCCATTCAAAATAAAATAAAAAAAGCAAGCAATGAAAAGCAATGAAAAAGAAGAATCATTTGTATTTGGCAACGGATTCTATAAATTCAATTTCATTTATTTTTCGAAAAACCAACTGGGAATATAAATTATTATATCTTTGTTTAAAATATTTATCCTTCCGGAAACGTTTGTATTCCTGACTTTCAGTGTAAATAAGGCTCAATCCTGAATAAATAAAAACCGAATCCATACAATTGATTGTAACTTTGCACGTTCTATTAACCATTAACCAAAAACAATTATGAAAAAATTATTGCTGTTTATGCTGATTCCGGCCATGTTGATGACCGTGAGTTGCAATAAAATGAAAGAAGAAAATGCAAGGCTGAAAGCCAAAAACGACAGTCTCCTAGCGCTAGGCTACCAGAAGGATACTACTGTTATGGAGTTTGTCAGGGCCTTCAACGAGATACAGTCGAACCTCGACTCTATCAAAATGAAAGAAAACATCATTGGTCAGAGCACCAAAGGTGGAACCGAAGTTCAGGCCAGTGCCCGCGAACAAATTACCGGCGACATCAATGCAATCTACCAGATGTTGCAGAAGAACCGCGCTACTGTTGCTTCATTGCAAAAGAAACTCAAAGCTTCGAACACAAAAAATACAGAGTTGGAAGCTATGATCGCAAATCTCGAAAAATCAATTGCTGAAAAAGATGCTGAAATAGCTCAGTTAAAAGACCAGTTGGCAAAACTCAACATTAAGGTAACTGATTTGGGTAACCAGGTAACAGCGCTGAATACCAATGTTGAAAACCTGAGTGCCGAAAACAAAGCTAAACAACAGGCAATTGAAGAAAAAACAGCTGCCCTCAACACCGCTTATTACGTAGTTGGCACAACCAAAGACCTGAAAGATAAAAAAGTGATCGACAAAACAGGTGGATTTATCGGTATCGGACGTACAAAAACTGTTAGCCCTGAATTCGACAAATCGAACTTCACAAAGGTTGATATCACTACGCTTACTGAACTCCCGATCAACAAAAAGAAAGCTGTTCTGCTGAGCAATCACCCAGCAGGTTCATACAAACTCCAGGCTAACGACAAGAAAATTATCGAAAAACTTGTGATCCTGAATTACAATGAATTCTGGAGCAGAAGCAAATATCTTGTAGTTGCAGCTGACTAATAATATTCAGCATTTTTATAATCGAAAAACCGGTTCCTGACAGGGCCGGTTTTTTGATTTTATAATCCCGCCCTGCATTTCCATCTGAACAGAACATAGGCTTAAAACAGAATAAACATTACATTTGCGCATGAAAACTCCACTCCTATTACTTACTGCAGCGCTATTTATGATGCAGGCCGCCGTGGCTCAACAGGCAAATACCGGCAAAAAAAAGACAAAGCAGGCTTTTGTAGCTATGTTTTATAATGTTGAAAACCTGTACGATACAAGCAATGATCCCAAAACCAACGACGACGAGTTTACTCCTGCCGGCAAAGTACCCTGGACAGAAGAGCGCCTGAACACCAAAATTAATCACCTTGGCCAGGTTATTTCGGATATTAACAAACCTGGCATGCCCGATATAATAGGTTTTGCAGAAGTTGAGAACCAACAGGTTCTTGAAATGCTGACGACATCAACTGCCTTAAGCAAAACCAAGTACAGCATTGTACATTACGATAGTCCCGACGAGCGTGGCATCGATGTTGCATTGCTTTACAACCCGGCAACTTTCAAGGTAATTACATCAGAAACCCTCAGCGTAACACTTCCCGACAACGATCGGACGCGTGATATTTTATATGTAAAAGGCCAGCTTACTTCGGGCGAAATACTGCATGTATTTATCAACCACTGGCCATCGCGACGCGAAGGCAGCGAAATTTCGGAAGCAAAACGGATGGCGGCAGCATCAGTTCTGCGTGCCAGGACCGATGTTATTCAAAAAGCCGACAAACAAGCCAACATCCTTATGATGGGTGATTTTAACGATGAGCCTTCCAACAACAGCATTGCCAAAGGAATCGGGGCACTGGAACCCACAAAGTCAATAAGCAACAATGCCCTCTACAGCCTGTTGTACCCACAATTTAAAAAAGGGGAAGGCAGTTTGTTTTATAAAGATTGGGATCTTTTCGACCAGATTATAGTTTCGGGCAATATGCTTTCGCGAAAAAAAGGATTACGGACATCGATCACGAACGCGGCCATTTTCAGTGCCGATTACCTGCTATTTAAAAACAAAAACGGGGAAGCAAGACCAAACCGAACCATGGGAGACAAATATTTTGGCGGCTACAGCGATCATTTACCGGTTTATGTAAAATTTTCCCTGTAATAGATGGCCAGGTATCTTCAGGGTGTTTTCGAAATCAAACCGCACAATTTATTTAAAAGCCAAGCCTCAAAGTAACCGGGCAAAAGTCTGAAAAACTTGCTCAATACTTAGTGGCCTGGCTCCTTTTCGGGCATTTGGGGCACCAGGTCGAAATTAACTTCGCGTATCAACACCCCGGTGGTATCGTAAAATTTCCAGGCGCCTACCCTGGCATCGTCGCGGTACATGCCTTCGATATATTTTTTGCCGTTTGGATGGTAAGCGATCCCGGGGCCATTTCTTTTGCCTGCCTTGTATTCGCCCTCACTCCACAAAATGCCGTTCTCGTACCAGGCTTTCCAGGTGCCTTCGCGCTCTTCATTTTTAAAATTACCATCCATTTTCACCTGCTTATTCGGGTAATATACTATTTCGCGCTCAACCATGAGTTTTCCGGCTTTTTTATGATAATACCTGACTATACGCGGATTACCGTTCTCGTATGTTGCTTCAACAACCTTTTTATGTGAGCAACCGAATGTAAGTATAGCAAGCAAAGTGATAAGCAGTAGTCTATTCATCAGTATTCCCTATCTGTCGAAAGTAATTCGTAATCCTTTAATTGTATCGTTTATAACGCCATCATTATAAGCAAGATGACCATTTACAAACGTTTTTTCTACCCTGTTATCGAAGGTTGTACCTTCAAATACCGACCATCCACATTTATAAAGAATATTTTCCTTTGCAACCGTGGCTTTTGCATCAGGGTTTACCAGCACCAGGTCGGCAAAGTAACCGGGGCGAATATATCCGCGTTTTTCAATGGAATAACAGGTAGCCGGCGCATGGCACATTTTTTCAACCAGCGTTACCAGTTCCATTTTACCTTGTTTAACCATTTGCATCATTGCAGGTAGCGAATGCTGCACCAGCGGAGTGCCTGAAGGCGCCTTAAAATACGTGGCATCCTTTTCGCCCGCCAGGTGTGGCGCGTGGTCGGTCGCAATAATATCAACCGTGTTATCAATTAATCCTTGCAGCAAAGCAGCACGATCGGAAGCAGATTTAACAGCAGGATTTACCTTAAGCCGCGTACCAAGCCGGGCATAATCTTCGTCGCAAAACCAGAGATAGTGGGTGCAAACTTCGGCAGTTATCCTTTTTTGTTCCAATGGCAGGCTGTTGCTGAGCAATCCCAATTCAACCGCTGTGGAAAGGTGGGTGATATGCAGCCTGGTATTGTACATGCGCGCCAATGAAACTGCAAGTTCGCTGGAGCGATAACAAGCCTCGGCACTGCGGATAAAAGGATGCATTACAACAGGAACATCTTCACCATATTTATCCTTCATTAGGCCGGTATTGGCTCGTATAGTTGCCTCGTCTTCGCAATGAGCAGCTACAGGGATGGGCGATCTTTTAAAAATTTCCTCAAGTGTGCTGAATTTATCAACCAGCATATTGCCTGTTGAAGCGCCGAAGAATACCTTTACGCCACAAACCATATGCGGATCGGCATTTACAATCTCCTCAATATTGTCGTTACTTGCCCCCAGGAAGAACGAATAATTGGCCAGCGATTTTTCGGCTGCCAGCTCCATCTTCTGTTCCAGTAATTCCAGGGTAACTGTTTGGGGCTGCGTGTTGGGCATTTCGAAAAAGGAAGTAACGCCACCGGCTACGGCAGCACGGCTTTCCGAAGAAATATCCGCTTTATGCGTAACACCGGGTTCGCGAAAATGCACATGACAATCAATGATACCCGGTAATAAGAGCAAACCGGTAGCATCAATCAACCGGCAATCAATTGCCGTCGGCGGTTCGCCTTCACCCACCTCCATAATTTTCTGACCGCTGATGAGCACATAACCGGCAAACTGTCTTCCTTCGTTAACAATTGTTGCATTCCGGATTAAAACATCTGAATTTTGCATAGGATTTCGGGTGCCTGTAAAAACAGTACAAAAGTAATTCACTTCGGCATAGCTTTGCAGCGCGAGCTGCAGTATGCAAATATTTATTCATAAAAAAGCCCTTCAGGCTGAATACCGAAGGGCATGTTTATTAGCAGTAAGCCTGGTCAGGCTTTGAGTGGTTTAATGGTTTTGAACCGCAGGCTGAGTACGCCCAGGAAGGCTTCTTTGAATATGCGCGAGCTCATTTTCGATGTGCCCTCAGTACGGTCGGTAAAAATAATGGGTACTTCCACGATCTTAAAACCGAGTTTCCAGGCAGTATATTTCATTTCAATCTGGAAGGCATAGCCCATAAATTTTATATCGCTGAGGTTAATGGTNNGGAACGCCCAAAACAAAGCGAACATACATGGAGGCTCCGTACGACATCAGCACACGGCCCATGGGCCAGTTTACCACGTTAACTCCCTTGATATAACGTGAGCCGATGGCAACATCAGCGCCATTTAGGCAGGCAGCATACAGGCGAACCAGGTCGTCGGGATTGTGCGAGAAATCGCAGTCCATTTCAAAAATGTATTCATACCCTTTTGCCAGGGCCCACCTGAAACCATCGATATAGGCTGTGCCNNGTACCATCAGGAGAATTATCTTCAACGATAAGCAGGTGAAAATCTTTGGTTAACGAGAACACCTTGCGGATCATCTTTTCGATGTTTTCTTTCTCGTTGTAAGTGGGAATAATAACTAGGCTATCGGACACAGGGCAAAAAATATTTGGAGCAGCGAAATTATAAAAAATATTGAACGGAGTGATTTATTTAAGAACTGTTATGATTCTTACTCCATTATATCACTTGATGTTTTGAAAATTCTTGCTTAATAAAATGCAAAAATATTGATCAAAACCAAATCCATAGAATAAAGCAAGCCACCCCCGGTTGGGAAGTGGCTTGCAGTAACAACAACAGTTACCTATTTTACAATAAGCTTTTGTGAGTAGAAACCGTTTTGGTTTGAAACTTTAATTAAGTACATACCCGGCTTAATCCCTGATAAATCAAGAGATGTGCGGGTAACTCCAAAAGCTGATTCCTGTGTCCTTTCATCCAATTTCCGACCTGAAAGATCAAACAACTGTACCTTGTAAGAGACTGACGCTGATGTCTTCACATCAATATTTACAAAATTGTTTGCAGGATTTGGGAACACAAGCAGATCATTTTTGGTGAAGCCTATTGGTTCGTCCATGCTAACAAACACATCGGCCGATTTAATGAGCTTAACAAAATTCTGATGATACAAGTTTGCAATTGTAGCATCGTGGATGCAGATTGAGTTCTCATCATTGTCATTGTTCCCGCTGGCGCTCCAGTTGTGCGAACCAGTCCAGACCAAAGGATCGGATGCTGTATTACTTTGATCTACAACCATATACTTGTTGTGCATAACACCGCCTCCCTTGTAGTCGCCAAACTGGATACATGATTTTTTCAAAGTATTGAATACAGTTGAATCAGGATTTGGATAAGTTGGAGGGTTGGCTGGTACTACCTCATCACTGAAATTATCAACCAGAAACCTGACAGTAGCACCAGTTTTGGTAATATCAGAGATGGCATAAGCCATTTCTTTTCGGGTAATAAGCATTACTGCAGCTTCCATATCCGAATTTGCGGATTTTATCCTGTCAATAATCTCGACGTTAACATTATCGGAAGGGCTGAAATAACATTCAACCCACTTATTAGCTACCTTCAACTGGTGTGGCGTATTATCCGTTTTTTGGCTTCCAAATTTTGCATTGGTTGCATTGGCGGTTAATGTAGAGGAGCCCCACATTTCTTCAAACTCAACCTGATAAGTTTTAGCCAGACTTTGATCCTGAATTATAATAACATTATTGGCATCAGTGTTCATATTATCTTTGGTCCAATTTACTGAACCTGTCCAAAGTATAGGTTCGTTTGCATTGCTCGAATTGGCATCAATAATCATAAACTTATTGTGCATAATACCATTTCGACCGGTTTTATCAGGGCCTTTAAGCAGATGAACGCTTGAATTTAACTGTGGGATACCAAGGTTTGCAGTAGTCCCGCAATAAATTAACCTCACATTTACCCCACGCATTGCGGCATTATTGATGGCTGTTGAAATGTTAGTAATGCCATCATTATTAATATTATAAATAGCAATATCGATAGTTTGCTTGGCGCGATTGATATAGTTGATAAGTGTATCATCAATACCCTGGTTCACGTATATTGCATTGGTACCAGTTGATACAGAATTATCAACAGGCGTATTGAAGTACACTTTCATTGCACCAGTTGAGTTTGATGCCGTTATGTACGCAGCAATAGTTGATTTTGCAGTATCGGTACTAACAGTGCCACTCACCGAGTATGCCCTGGCATAAAATAATTCGGAAGCTGTACCCGGTATTGTGACTGAATGATCAGTACCACCTCCGGTGCCAGTAAGCATACCCATTTCAAGGTTCCTGGAATGACCGTACTTTACAAAAGTTGATCCTGCATTATCTGTTGTCCAGTTAAGAGTTACAGAAGCATTTGTAGCATCAGTAACAGTAACAGGCGTTGTTAGTTTAATAGACGAGTTAACAACTATATCATCCAAACTACGGGGAATAAGCTGATACCCGGTATTAGGAGTTGAGCTATATTGTCCCAGACATCCGGTAATATTAACTTTCCCAATTGGAATAAGTGTATTATTAATATCAGTTAGGGGCAATATCCGGACCTGCATGGTTTTACCTGCCCCATCAGTTACATTATAATTGAATCCCGAAGATCCGCCGGAAAAAGGTTTTCCCTGGTCAGCTAAAGCAAACTGTACATTAGTAATTTTTACCAAAGTAGATTCATTATCTTCTCCACCTGTGCCAGTTATAATCTCACTAATGCTGAGAGCTGCAGGCTCCGGGAGCGTATTATTGCTTGATACAACGGTTACACTCTGTACAGGGCTGATCTCACACAATGAGTTATAATTTTTAATTGTACCGGTCACTGTTACGATATCGCCGGGCTTGGCACCTTTATCGCTAAATACGGTGCTATATCCTGCTATTCCTCCAGATTCGTCCTGGATATAATAGGTCCAACCCATTTTAGAAGCATCATTCAGGATTATTCCACGTATAGTAACAGTACTTCCGACAGGTTGAGCCCTGGCCTGAACTATAGGGATAATCGTCTGCCCACTAACGCTGGCTATACATAGCATCAGGGCCGCAAAAAAGAGGGTAAAATTTTTCATGGTTTGAGTATTTAATTATTTGATTATTTTCAATTTGAGGTTTTCGATTATTTTTTCGACAGGTAAAATAATGCCTGGGTTGTTCCGCTGTATCCTATTCAAGCCATTAATCTGCCAAAGTTAATGTTCAGATACATTTAAAACTGAAAGGCTACAGAAACAGTATAGCGCCGTCCCAATCCAAAAAATACTGCAGCCGACTTTGCATCGTGTGAATTAAAACTTTGCCCTATATTTCTTGAATTATCATCGGCATCAGATACATAAACGCTGTCGAACAGGTTAAGAACGTTAGCTCTGAATTGCAAACGATACTTTTTAGAAAATTTGTAAGCATATCCTGCATGAAGATCAACCAGCGCATAAGAAGGTATTTTCCAGGGATCAATCGGGTCGCCATTTTCATCAAAATTTGCTTTATATGCCGGATTAGATGCATCGTACGACATGGGGTCAAAATTGGAATAATACTTATCAAAGTATGTAATGTTGCCACTCACATAAAGATCGCGGATAGGTTCATACCTGAGTTCACCACCAACCTGAAACTGAGCGGCATCACCAACATGAAGGCCCTTTGCATTGATGTACTGGGTTAAGACTGTTTGTCCATAATCATCGCGAACACGCACTGAGTCAGATGAATTCCATTTCCAGTCGCCGAAGGAAAACAGTCCCTGAATCCTGATTTTATCACTGAGTTTCCATGCGAAATCCAATTCAATTCCTTTATGCACGGCAGCAAGTCCATTGATATTGGCATTAAGAAATGTCGTTTGCCCACCCAGGGTATCTGTGATTGGAACTACTGGAGCATAATCAACCGGGCGGTTGAGCCAGTTGGTGTAATACGTATTTACATTTACTGAGAATTTAGGGCTTCCATAGGCAAGACCAAGTTCTACCGCGCGTACTTTTTCATTTTCGATATCGCGGTAAAGCTGGTTATTATTGTCGTACACATTGCTGAAGCGGGGTGCTTTATCCAAATATCCTACATTTACAAAAGCTGAAAGGTGTTCAGTTACATTGTAATTTGCCCCGGATTTTACAGTAAATCCCGGTATTTTCTCCCAGGGAGTTTCCTGTATGGAGTCAGGTTTAAAGTGATCGACACGTTTATAACCCGTAATGGCGCCGGTTATGTTGATGAATGCGCTCACGCGATCCTTTTTATACTCAGCCTGGTAAAATGCGCCTCCCCAACGTACAAGACCATCATTATAATAGTTTAGCTTATCTCCCTTATAACGCATCGCTTTCTGAAAGTTAAATGTACCATCCGGATTCCGGTAATCCATTGATTGATCGGAGGCATCTTTAACATAATCAGCACCAACCAGGTCATAAATTTCTTCATAATGTATGCCTTTATAGTCGCGAAGATCAATACCACCTGCCATGGTAATTGTTTTTGAGAAAGAATAATTGAAGGTTGAAAGCAAACCCACCCAACGGTGATTGTTTTTACGTTCAACCAGGAAATTACCTGCTGACCTTAAGGTTTTGCTGTAAAAAGCATCACTTTTTGAAATGGGGTGGAACGAATTATAATCGTACATGCTCTGAAAATCCATTTCTCCATCAGGCATCACAGTAATACTGTTTTTGGAACGTATTCCACCTCCCCGGCCCAGCGAAACATAAAGTATATTGCTCACTGAAAACTTGCTGTTAATTGTCCAGAAATCTTTGAGGGTAAACTGTGGTTTCAGGTATTCGTTGATACGTTCATTTTTATCAGTATACGAGCCCCTGTTAGTGGTATCTGCAAGCGGATTGCCATCAGAATCGTACTTATTGTAGTTGTTGATGGTATAATTTTCGATTGTGCCGAAATGCTGGTTGAAGCGCCGTCCATGATCGTATGTATAAGCACCGTTTTTCCATGAATTTGGCTTATACTTTGTTAACGCAACTGAATCAACTCCATGATCCATGGCCCATTGCTGGTTGTAAACAGCAGCCGGCAGGTTGTAGGAGCGCTGCCCATGACTTTGAGGAGCACCATACGCTGCCAGAGAAACAATATGTTTCCCGATATACTTATCTACTTTTCCATAAAGAAAATATGCTTTGGACCATGTATGATCAACCCATCCATCACCTTGCTTGTAAGTACCGGCAACAGTAAAACCAATTCCCTTGGCAAGTTTACCTGAATTATAACCAAATGAGGTACTGAGGTATCCATCACTCCCGAATTCCTGTTTCAGGCTTCCTCCCTGCCTTTCGTCAATACCCTTGGTAAGAATATTTATAGTTCCGCCAACTGAAGGCAAGGCCAGTTTTGAAGCACCTAATCCACGTTGAACCTGCATACTCCGGGTAACTGCATCAAGTCCAAACCAGTTAGACCAGTATACAGTACCATTTTCCATATCGTTAACGGGCACCCCATCGAGTAGAACACCCACATTCCGGGCACTAAATCCACGAATTGTAACGCGCGCATCACCATCTCCGCCACCCATTTGAGTTGAATAAATCCCTGGTGTTGAGTTTAGCAGCATTGGAATATCCCTGCCAGCAAGTTGTTCCTGAATTTTATGTGGTGTCACATTACTAAAAGCAACGGGTGTTTCACGCTGTTTGGCAATGTCGGCAACAATAATAACTTCGGAAAGTGTAACATTGGATAAAGTAAAATTCTGGACTACCGGTGTAGCACCAATTTTTATTTTTTTATCCTGTGATATGTATCCGACATAAGAAACACTCAGGGTATAATCACCATAAGGTAATTGTATGGTGTATTTACCGTTTATATCTGTAACGGTACCAACACCTCTGCCATACACGATATTTACACCAATTAATGATTCTCCAGAAATTGAATCGGTTACAATGCCTGAAATTACACCTCTCTGGGCATATGTAGCGAGTGATAATAACAAAGTAAGTAAAACAAGAGTAAAAGTTTTCCTCATAAATTGTAGTTTAATTTTTTACGATTTATCCGCTGAAATAACCGACAAGATTACTATATTTTAATGAGAATTAAAAGATTGTTAACAAATTTGATCAAAAAGAATCTTACCAGAAATAATTCCTGTGTTATACTGAAAGCTTTAAATATAACTGAAATCGGCCTGAATGATTTATTGCAAAGTGAACTGAGACACTTTGATATCCCTGATATTATCTTATAAAACAACCGAGTGCATTGATAATCAATATCTTTAGATTTTTAAATATGATCTGAATTTACAAATTATAAGGTAAAATTTAAGTAGAAGACTTATTGCAGGGCTCCAGACATCAAAAAATTCAACTACATTAATTTTTTCATTAAGAACTATTTAAACAACCCCAGCTCAACTCCCAACACCAGCCTGGGCAATTCGGGAAGGTCGTAACCAGATACAAAAATATCGCTGCTGCGATACCGCGCTGTAAGGGCATAACGATTGGTGCCCAGCCGGGCCATTAAGCCATACGATAAATTTTCAACATAACTGAGCCGGGTTGTAGACATTTTTACTTTTTCATCATCGGCATTTGTGTTGATGGTTTTATGCTTTTTCATAAAATTCCATCCACCATAAGCGCCGATATCCAGGTAATTGCCTATATAATTTCCCCGCCGGCCTACATTGATGCGTACCCAGGTATCGCCTTGCAAGGTATTGAGCTGTATTTTCTCCTTGTCGTTGATGTGCGTATCGGGCACTGTTTTAGTATCGTCCTGTTTTATTTTATACGCTACAGCAGATATACCCAGGTCGAAACCCATTGCCAGGTAATTGGTAAACCTGCGTTTGTATCTCAATCCGACATTAAAATCGCTCGAAGCCACAGGTTTTATAAAATTCTGCTCACTGCTGGTAGCTACCGGAAAGCCCAACCCGATATATCCATGAACAAAATGCCGGAGGTTTGGTCCATACAGAGGTTTACTTTCCATATTATCAACATTTTGCTCTAGAAGTACATCCTGTGAAAAAGCAACCAAAGAGAACAGGCATAAAAAAAAGGTGAGGAAACGATTCATCTGTGCGTTTTATAATTTTATTGAAATACTGTAACCTGCATAGTGAACATTTAGTGTGTCTCCAGGCTGGTAATCGCTTTTATTTAATGTAAGTGCGTTGGGTTGGGTAACCGCAACCACATAGTAACTGCGGAGCACTCCTCCGGCATCCATAATGTTGTAGTACAGGTATTCAGGATTTGCAACGGGACCAGAACCAGCAGGCTCGGCAAAACTTTTTCCGAAACCAGGATTAACTTTGCATGCAGCAACCAATTGTTTTTCAATGATGATGGATATACTGTCCCCGCTTTCGACAACTTTAAAAGAAGGCTCTGTGGCGGCAGGTTTGGCATCGACAAAATAACCGGCTTGCGGAACACCATAGCCATGGGCATAGTCGAAGTAAGGATATAACGATCCCGACTTTTCAATTTCGCGAAACAACTGCATGTTGGTNNGCTGCTGCAATTACATGGCCATAGGCCGAAACATTAGGCTTCATCCGCTTATCGGCAGTTGGGCCATAAGAGCTGAAACTGGTGTGGTACCCTGTAGCAGGATCAATGCCGCCTACCGAGAGTACGCTATCGGCATCAGCCGGTGCCCCGATGAAATGCCACTTATCTGTACCTTCGTTGCCGGCAGCATTCACTACCAGCATGCCTTTGCGGGCAGCTATGTTGGCAGCACGGGTCACAAAAGTAGTTTTGCCGTCCATCTGCCAGCTAAAATATCGCTTTGAAGTATATCCCAGGGAGCTGTTAATGATATCAGCCCCGTTCTTATCAGCCCATTCGGCAGCAGCAAGCCAGTAAAGCTCTTCGGAATATTTCTCCGAATTTTTCTCGGTTTTGGCCAGTAAAAATTCAGCCCCTGTAGCCAGCCCTATCTGTAAATCTCCAATTTTACCGGCTATGCACGACCATACCTCGGTACCATGTCCATTGCCATAATAAACGTTTTCGCTGTATTTACGGCTGGTAAAATCGCGGGTGGCGATAAGGCGTTTCTCATTACGGATATGATCGAAAGCCGGTACCTGGTCGGCTCGGTCGAAACCCACATCCAGTAT